>MWEJ01000037.1 GCA_002071025.1 Verrucomicrobia bacterium ADurb.Bin070
GGCTTCCCACGTTTTTTTGTCATACTGGATATAGGCGAAAAAGTAGTGGCAGAGCGGCCAGACCACGTTGTTGCAATAGCCTTCGTAGTACTCTTCGATTTGTTGTTCGGTCAGGAAGACCGGGTGAAAACTGTGGCGCGACATCACCTCCGTGATGTGGGTGCGCTGCGCGTCGTCCTCCACATGCAGGCCGGGCCAACCCAACCAATGGGTTTCGACATCGGTATGCAGGGAGGCGAGGCCGGTGGCCAGCCCGCCTTCGCTGCGCTTGAACGCGATGCGTCCCGCAGACTGCGTGAGTTTCATGGGCAGCCGGTTGGCGATGATGATGACGCGCATGGCAGGTTCCTTTCGTCAGATCCGCCGCGCGGGCGGATGGGCGCTCTCCGCGCCGCTCAGCAGCAGCGCGCAATCGATCAGGGCGAGGTGCGAGTAGCCCTGCGGGAAGTTGCCCAGTTGCTCCTTCGTGGTGAAATCGAGGTCCTCGCTGAAGAGGCCCAACGGGTTGGCGTAGCTCAGAAGCCGGGAGAAGAGTCGCTCGGCCTCTTCGGTCTCGCCGATCTGATGCAGCGCCTTGACCAGCCAGAACGAACAGACGGTGAAGGAGGATGTCGGCGTGCCGAAGTCGTCGTCGTTCTTGTAGCGGAACATCAGCCCGTCGCGCTCTAAGCCGCGCCGGATGCTGTGAACGGTCGCGACGAAACGCGCGTCGTGCGGGTCGATAAAGCCGTATGAGGCCATCAGCAGCACCGAGGCGTCGAGGATCGCGCTGCCGTAACGCTGCGTGAAAGCCTGCGCGTCCTCGGACCACGCGTTCGCTAAGATGTCGGCGCGCACCGTTTCAGCCTCGGCGGCCCAGGCCCGGGCCTGGTGTGGCTGGCCGACATGCCGGGCGATTTTCACGCCACGGTCCAGCGCGACCCAGCACAGCATTTTAGAAAACGTGAAGTGCGCGGGTTGGGTGCGGAACTCCCAGATACTGACGTCCGGCTGCCGCCACATGCGCATCACGCTGCGCTCCAGGCTGCGCGTGATGGTCCAGAGTTTCTCCAGCGTCGCCACATCCACCTTGAACGCCTCGATGTAATGCAGGATCGCATTCAGCAGGACGCCATAGATATCGTGCTGCCGCTGCGTGTAGGCCGCGTTGCCCACGCGCACCGGACGGCTGTTCTTGTAGCCGGCCAGCCAGTCGAGCGTGTGTTCGGTCAATGTCTTGTTGCCGCGAATGCCATACATGACCTGCACTTCGTCGTCTTTGTAAGGCACCACGCGCAACAGATAGTTAAAGAAATTCTCGGCGACGTTGAAGTGTCCGAGTCGCGTCAGCATGTTGAGCGTCATGGTGGCGTCGCGGATCCAGCAGAAGCGGTAGTCCCAGTTGCGTTCCTCGCCGACCGCCTCGGGCAGGGACGTCGTCACGGCGGCCATGATCGCGCCGGTTTCCTGATAGGAGAGCAGCTTAAGCACCAGCGCGCTGCGCCGGATCTCGGCGTTCCAGCGTTCGCAGGGGATCGTGCGCTCGACCCAATCCAGCCAGTACACCTTGGTGCGCTCCACCTCCAGGATCACACGCTCGAGCGTGATCGGTCGCAGCTTCTGGTGATAACTCAACAGCAGGAACGCATCTTCGTCCAGGGTGACAGGCCGCGCCTCCAGCACATCCGCGTGCGGCAGGTTGGTGTAGAGGTAGAGCGACTCATAGGGGCCGTCGGTTACGCGGCTCTTGATGAAATCCACGTGGCTTTCACTGACCGTCTCGTGCCGCGCGTACCCCAGCCGGGGCCGGTAGCGCACCGTGAAGACCGGGGCGCCGCGCGTCCGGCGCAGGAGGCGCAGCAACTCGGGCGGCGCGTAGTAATGGCTGTTCTCCCTGTGGCGCGGCATCAGGTCGATCAGTTCGAAGGCGCCCTGCGGGCTCTCATAAACGGTCCGCAGCACATTGGTGTTGGGGATATAGGCCTGCGTGACCGTGTAGGACGCGTCGACCTCAATGCCGAACGCGCCGCCCCGCGCTTCATCCAGCAGCGAGGCAAAGGCCGACCCCGAGTCAAAATCCGGCAGGCAGCACCACACCACGGTGCCCTTGCGGTCGATCAACGCGGCAGATTTACAATTCCCGACAACACCATACTCCATCGTTTGATCCTCCGGTGTGACCTTAACAAAATCAGGCACCGGGGTTCAACCCTGCTTTTCGGTGTTGCTTTTTGACGCTTTGTTGCGTCTAGGGAACGGGCTTCCCCATGAAGAGGTCTTGGGTTGCCATTATGGAGTTGTCCGCCCCCTCTGCAAAGAGTAGACTCCGTAAATAAAAATGCGAGGAAGGATTATGACTGATCGCAAAGAAAAAATTCAAACAGGCGGTCTTCAGCACGCGGGACACCGCGCACGGTTGCGGCAGCGTTTTCTTGAAGCAGGGCTTGACGCATTCGCCGACCATGAGGTGCTGGAGTTTGCCCTGTTCCACGCAGTACCGCGCGGTGACACGAATGAAATCGCACACCGGCTGATGGCACGGTTTGGCTCTCTGGCTGCCGTGTTTGAAGCCGCCCCGGCCGATTTGGCCGCAGTTGAGGGCATGGGACCGCTGTCCGCCGCCTTCCTTTCTTTCATACCCCAGTTGGCCCGTCGGTATCTTAAAGACCGTGTCGCGACGGAAAAGCCCTGCCTGAAAACGTCCGAAGAAGCCATGGCCTATGCCATTCCTTTGATGGCCGGACGTGCGGATGAGGTGTTCTACGTGGTTTCGCTGGATGCGGCCTGCCGTGTTGTGCATGCGGCGCTGCTTGCCCAAGGGACCGTCGCCGAGGTCCGGCTTCACCCCCGGCAGGTGGTTGAGGTGGCATTGCGCAACCGGGCGTCATCGGTGCTGTTTGTCCACAACCACCCGGCCGGCACGGCGCGCCCCTCCACCGACGATCTGCGCCTGACGGAAACGCTCGTGAAGGCGCTTCAACCGCTCTCGATCAAAGTGTTGGATCACATCGTCGTCGCCGGGGATCAGGCGTACAGCTTCGCGCGTGAGAACGTGATGCCCAAGAACTGAGAGGAATCGAATGGCTATTCGGTACACGAATTCACAGCAAAAGGCTATCGACCACATCAACGGCAATCTGCAGATCATCGCATGCGCCGGTTCCGGAAAGACTCAAGTCCTTGCCCAGCGCATCGTCAACATCCTCGCCAAGAAAAAGAGGATCGAGCCGAAGAACATCGTGGCCTTCACCTTCACAGAAAAAGCCGCCGGCGAATTGAAGGACCGTGTTTACGGTTTGTGCAAGGCTCAGTTGGGCGACGTTCTCGGCCTTGCGGACATGTACGTGGGCACGATCCACGGCTTCTGCCTGGACCTGCTGCAGACCTATCTGTACAAATACCTCAAGTACTCCGTCATCAGCGAAGTCCAGCAACGCCTCTTGATCGACCGGAACTCGAAGGCTTCCGGGCTGACCGATTTGCAGACGCATGATGGTAAACCGCTGAAACGCTGGCAGGACTCGAAGCTCTACCAGACGATCCTGACGATCCTGCGCGAGGCCGAGATCGTCAACACCCATCTGCCGGCGTCACACCCGACCCGTATGGCGCTTGCCAAGTACAAAGACCTCCTGCATAAGCACCGTTTCTTGGACTACTCGATGATCCTCACGGAGGCCGTGGAAGCGCTTGCCAGCGACAACAGCTTGCGCGCCAAGATCGCCGACCGGATCAAGTATCTGATCGTCGATGAGTATCAGGACGTCAACCCCCTGCAGGAGTGTCTGATCAAGCTGCTGCATGACTTGGGTGCGAACCTCTGCGTGGTGGGCGACGACGACCAGACCATCTACCAGTGGAACGGCAGCGACATTCAGAACATCGTTGCGTTCAGCCAGCGTTATCCGAAAGTCACGCAAATCGCCTTGGACGACAATTTCCGCAGCAGTTCTGGCGTCGTTGAAACCGCCGAGCGTGTGGCTCAGCACAACTCCGGCCGCCTTGCTAAAGCCATGAAAAGCGCGGGGAGTCAGACTTATGCGAACGGCGACCTCTTGGCTCTCGAGTTTTCCGACACGGTAGAAGAGGCGCGTTGGATTGCGGAGAAAATACGGGACATGGTCGGGACGCCCTTCACCGAGAAGGGCTCGACCAGAGGCTTAAGCTGGTCGGACTGTGCGATACTCTTGCGATCCGTGTCCAAAACAGGCGATGCCATCGTAGAGGCGCTGCGACAGGCAAAAATCCCGTTTGTGGTCAAGGGCATGCACGGTCTCTTCGAGACCGACGAGGTCAAAGCCTGCGTGGCGACGTTCGCTTATCTCGCCGATGCGTTGCCTCGCGCGGATGCGGAAGCGGCCTGGCAAGCGGCCAACGTGGGGGTGACGCACGCGGAAATCGGCGCCGCGTTTAATTGGCTGGATCAGGAAAAGGCGGCTTGGCCGACCCGTTGGAAGAAAACAGATTACAGCCTTCAAAAGACCTATATGGGCCTTCTGGAGAAATTGAACGTTCGCGAATCCCGGGTCCCCCCAGGTGGCACCGGCCATGTCGGCCGGGCCGAGATTGTCTTCTACAACCTCGGCATGTTCAGCCAACTGATCGCCGACTACGAGACGATTCACTTCTTGAGCGACTGGGCGTCTCTCTACACCAGTTTTTACAATTTTCTGACGTATCAGGCCGCCGATTACTACCCCGAGGGCTGGGAGACTGCCGGGTATCAGACTCCGGACGCGGTCCAGGTCATGACCGTCCATCAGGCCAAAGGCATGGAGTTTCCGGTCGTTTTCGTGCCCTGCCTCCAGAAGAACCGTTTCCCCAGTGTGGTTGCCGGGGGCAGGCGGTGGAGCCACGTCATCCCGGAGGCGGCTGTCCAGAACGCGGTTCGCTTCAAAGGGACGGAGGAAGACGAGCGGCGTCTCTTCTACGTGGCCCTGACCCGCAGCAAGAAGTACCTCTACTGCTCGTGGGCGCCCGGAGATAGCCCGCGACAGAAGAACGCTTCGCCGTTCTTCCGCGAGGCCATTGCCGCCGGTCGTTCCTACGTGCTCACTCGCGATCCTCACGTCGCCGTCGCCAAACTGACTCCGGCTCCGGCCAAGGTCGATCAGGACATCCTGCTGACGTTCAGCGAGCTCCGCTACTTCTTCGACTGTCCCTATCAGTTCAAGATGAGGTTCTTGTATGGTTTCAAGCATCAGCTATACGAGGAACAGGGCTACGGCAAATCGCTTCACGACGCTTTGGCCGAGATCCACCGCCGTGCGTTGGACAAGGACTACCTGACCGAGACGGACGTGGACGCTCTCCTTGCCAATCACTTCCACATACCCTATGCGTCGAAAGTCACGCACGACAACATGAAGCGGAAGGCCGCGCAGACCCTCGCGCGCTACTTCGGCGACAACGGCGATGCCCTGGACAAGATCGAGCACTCCGAGTGCCCGGTCGAGGTGAAACTCGCCGATCACATCGTGGTGGCCGGCCGCGTGGACCTCATCCGCCGCACCGACACGGGGCAGGTCTCCATCATCGACTTCAAATCCGTCCAGCGGGCGCAGCCCGAGGAAGTCACGCGCATCCAGCTCGACATCTACGCCATGGGCTACAAGGCGCTGAAAGGCCGGAACCCCGATCTGGTGGAGATCTACAACCTCGATGAAGGCGCGGCCGGCTGCAAGCGCGAAACCGTCGACGACGCCCTGCTGCAGAAGACCGCCGGCCGTGTCCATGCCGCCGGTCTCGACATCCGCAACAACCGGTTCTGCAAGGTCGCACCCTGCAAAGGGTGCGACTTGGAAGGCGTCTGCAAGTGACCGCTATCCGCAAAACACATTTTACCTGTTTGGTAAAAACGGCATTGCATAAGTGGCGCGGGTGGACTATGCTATATGCGGTTTTGAGAGGCGAAGCGTGAAGGTTTCTTTCGGCAACCGGAAACTTGAAAAGATATGGGCAAGCAACTGAAACCGTTTATGAACATCCCCCCGGGGGATTTCATCCGCGAAGAATTGGAATCTCGCGATTGGAAACAGGAAGACCTCGCGAAAATCGTGGATCTTTCCCCCAAGCACGTGAGCCGGATCATCACCGGGGCGGATTCCATATCGCAGGATGTGGCGGCTCGTCTGGCTTCGGCCTTCGGACAATCGGCCGAGTATTGGATGAACCTCGAAACCCAGTACCGGGCCCGGCTCGTCGCGCCGACCGAGCAGACACTGGAGATCGCGGACCGGGCGCTGATTTACAATCACATGCCGATCCGCGAAATGGTCCGGCTGGGCTGGCTCAGGGATGTGGGGCGCGATGCGGCGGCGTTGGCCGCCGAAGTCATGGCTTTCTGGGGACTGGAGAAACTCGACTTCTCTTTCATGGACGCCGAAGCCGCCATGTGCATGCGGTCGTCGGCGGCTCACAGAAAACGCTTCAACCCTCGACACGCCCTGACATGGCTGCGAAAGGCGCGGCTGGACGCCGACGCCGCAACGGCCCCCAAAGGCGCCCTGAACCGCAGTGCCGCTGAGAGAGTCGCCCGCCGCATTCCCGCCTACTCCGCCTCTCCAAAGGGGGTGGCGTCTTTCTTGGCCGATCTGAACGCGTGCGGCGTCCGGTTCGTGTGCGTCCCGCACCTGCCGCAGACGTTTCTGGACGGGGCGGCGTTCTTCCACGGCAAGCAGGCCGTGGCCGCGTATACCCTGCGCTATGACCGCGTGGACAACTTCTGGTTCGTCATGGCACATGAACTCGGCCACATCTGCAAGCATCTGCGCGACGACACGTCCCAGTTTCTCGACTCTGTCGATAGCGACGGCAAAGTGAACGACCAGGAAAAGGAGGCCGACGCGTTTGCGCGGGAGTGCCTCGGCATGGAAGCCATGCGCGCGTTCGCCGCCGCTTCGCGCGGTCGCATGAGCGATGAGCGCGTCCGCGCCTACGCGGAAGAGGCCCGTGTGCATCCCGGTATTGTGGTCGGCTTCCTGCAACACGAGAAATTCCTGAGCCCCCGCAAATTGAACGACTACAAGGTGCCGGTGTCCGCCTCCTTGTCCAAACTCAATCCAGCTTGGATGAAACCTGTTTGAAAGTGAGTGCACCATCATGCCCAACCTGAATATCACCAAGCCCGAGCTGGTCTGGCCGGGGAAATACGACGAGAGCGGCAAGCGCATCGTCAACCGCGGCGCGCCCCTGCCTTTCCAGATCATTGAGACCATCCGCGAGGGCCGCGCCACGCGCGCCGCCGGTGGCCCCGACCTCTTCTCGTTCGCCACCCAAAAGAATGATTCCGAAGATTCCGACAAGTGGCACAACAAGCTGATTTGGGGCGACAACCTGCTCGTCATGTCCTCGCTCCTCCAGCAGTACGCCGGCAAGATCGACCTCATCTACATCGATCCGCCGTTTGGCACTGGGTCTGATTTTTCGTCCAAAGTTCTGGTCGGAGACGACGATGATCCGTTACCCGGAAAAGAATCGTCACTTATCGAAGAGAAAGCTTACAGAGACACATGGGGCAATGGCCTGAGTTCTTATCTTTCTATGATGGCATCCCGTCTGTCAATTCTTCGCGATCTTCTGGCTGAGACGGGCTCTATATTTGTCCATTTGGATGTGCATGTCGGGCCTTATATGAAAGTTCTGATGGACGAGATATTCGGAAAGGAAAACTTCCAAAACGAAATTGCCTGGTACTACTACAATAAAATGCACGACAGCAGGAAGAGGTCTTTGCCAAAAGCATTTGATGTTATTCTCTACTACGTAAAGTCCAAGGGTAGCCCGTACACATATAATTCCCTCGCGGAGGATCGTGATGTGCCAGTAACGCAACTTAAACGAGCAAAAGTTGATGGAAAGATGGTCAATGCTCGTGACGAGAACGGCAACATCATTTATCAGGAGAAAACTACTCGTACGGTCGATAATATTTGGCGCATCCGGTGTCTTCAACCAGCTAACAAACAAGAGTTCGTCCATTACGACACACAAAAACCTGTCGATCTGATCGAGCGCATACTTGAACTGGCATCCCGTCCTGGTGATCTGGTCTTAGATTGCTTCTGCGGTTCTGGATCAAGCCTTGTGGCGGCAGAGAGAAATGACCGGCGGTGGATTGGATGTGACCTCGGCCGTTTCGCGATCCACACGACGCGCAAGCGTCTGCTGGGTGTTCCCGAGTGCAAGCCGTTCCAGATCCTCAACCTCGGCCAATACGAGCGTAAGTACTGGCAGGGCGTGATGTTCGGCAAGCCGGACGCCTCGCCGGAGGCGGCGCTGGTCGCGGAGTACGTCCGGTTCATCCTGGAGCTGTATCAGGCTCAGCCGTGTCCCGGTTTCCGCCACATTCACGGGCGCAAGGGCAGGGTACTGGTCGCGGTCGGCGCGGTGGACGCGCCCGTGACCATCACGCAGGTGAACGAGGCTGTGACCGAGTGTGCGGCCGCTGGACAGAAGGAGCTGCACATCTTGGGCTGGGAGTGGGAGATGGGCATGAACGATCCCATCATCAAGCAGGCCAAGGCCAGCCACGACGTGACCCTGCGGCTGATGACCATCCCGCGCGAGGTCATGGAGAAGCGGGCGGTCGAATGCGGCGACATCCGCTTCTTCGATGTGGCTTATCTCAAAGCCGAGGTCGAGCCGCAGGACAAGGCCAAGCGGAAGGTGAAGATCGAACTGAAAAACTTCGCTATCCCGGACACGGAACTGATTCCCGAGGAGGTGCGCCAGAAGATCACCAAATGGTCGGATTACATTGATTACTGGGCGATTGACTGGGATTACCGGCGTGACACCTTCATGAACCAGTGGCAGACCTACCGGACGCGCACCGACCGCAAGTTGGCGCTTGTCAGCTCCGAGCACGAGTATAAAGCGGCCGGCAAATACGAGATTCTGGTCAAGGTCGTGGACATCTTCGGCAACGACACCAGCCTCCTGCTGGAATGGAAAGCCAAATGAGGTTCGAATTTTACGGCTTGCCGCCTGACGTATCAATTGGTACATTATGAACGATCAAGCAACCGACAAGGGAGACTTGATACCTGCTGAGTGGCTCAAAGCTGTGTGCGAAGCTTTGGCACAAGAAGGTGATCGGGTCACGATAACGGGTACGGCATGGACCAGATGGGAGTCTATATTCCCAGACACCTTCAAACCAGACTTGTATGCGGTATTGGCACGTTTTCTTTCTAAGGGACCTGTTGTTGGCAGACGCATTTACGGCATGCGCCCAGACGGTGAAGTCCATGCTTTTTTCTTTGAATACAAGAAGCGTACGCTGTACGGCAAGATCAACTTGAGATTACCAGAGAAGCGGATTGTTTTGATTCTGTCTGCGCATCTTCCTGACAAAGGAGAAGAACTATGAAAAGGCAAGCTCCAATCGATGCAACACCGCCCTTTGAGGGGCTGGTAAAGGATAAGGCAAAATTGTCGGTGACGATCCCCGCTTTGCCGGGATCTAAGCGCGACGCTCGCGTTATTGAAGTCGAGGTCAATGGCTGGCGCGACCCTGTGGACGGTGAGATTTATCTGAGCGGCACAACGACCGCTTATGTTGATCGGATCAAGGCGCACGAGATGGGGCTGCTTGCCCCTGAGGATTTCAAACTGATCCGCGAACAACTTCAGGTCACCCAAGAGGAGATTTCCAACCTCTTGCAGATCGGGAAACGGTCATGGACCCGCTGGGAGACGGGGTATGATCGGCCAACTCGGTCGATCAACCTGTTGATCCGCTCGCTCTACGACGGGATCATCACGGTCCCGTATCTGGAGGAACTGCAGGAGCCGATCGATCACGAGCCGCTCACCAAGTGGCGCTGTACGGTCTGCCCAAGCCTTTATGTCACTTCGAAGAAGCCCCGATCCCAGGTTAGCAAGGAGTTGCCCGATGAAGACGCTTCCGCCGCTTGAGTGCCTGGGATACTTCGTCACCTCGGAGGCGGTCACGGCCAACCCCGGCCATAAGCCAAACGAAAAGGTCATGTTGTCCAGTGACGACCTCTCCGTCGTTGCGAAGTGCGCATGCACGGACAAGGCGACCCGGCATTGGCATGTCCAGTTGACGATCCGCCAGGCCGCAGGGCCGGACAAGAACGCGCCGTACAATTTCCGTCTGGTGATGATCGGCGAGTTCGAAGTCATAAAGGGATTTCCTGCGGAGCAAGAGCGGAGGCTGGTCGAGACGAACGCATGTTCAATTTTGATGGGTGCGGCCCGGGAAGTGTTGCGGGGCGCGATGTCCTCAGGTCCGTACAGGCCTCTTCTGCTGCCGACCTGGTCATTCTATCAGCCGACTAAACCGGTGACGGATAAGAAACCCAGCAAGAGCGGCTCGGAGTAAGCCGGGCGCTTCGCCGCATGTGAGGAACTGCTATGGCGCTCAAGAAGATCGTCGAGAACATACTCATCGACACGGTACGCATTTACGGCTTTCGGTCGCTGCGAGATGTCACGGTGAGCTTGGGACGCTTCACCCTGCTGACCGGCATGAACAACGCGGGCAAAACGTCGTTTCTTCGTGCGCTCAACTTGGCGTTGGGCGTGGACCGGCGAAGCGTGGATGCCGATGATTTCTACGCGGGAGCGACTGAGGGGAAAGACGGCGTGAAGCAAGAGATCGTCATCGATGTGCGCATTATCCCCGTCGAGGGGGAAGGCAAACGGACGAGTAACTTTTCTGATGAATGGAACGGTACCGTGTTGGGTGATATCGTTCGTTTTGACGGCAAAACCGCCTTTGTCGGTCTTCGAACCCGAGTGGTCTTTGATGAGGCCAAGAACGAGTATGCGCTGAAGCGTTACAGCCTAAAAATATGGCGTGACGGTGTTGCGTGGCATGAGCCAGACGAGGCGGTTGAAAGCGTGTTCACGGGCAAGCTGGATCATCTCGCCGTTTTCTACATGAATGCCCAGCGTGATTTGGTCGCGGACCTGCGGAACCGGGCCTCCTATTTCGGCAAGATGCTTTCCCGAGTGACGTTCGGCGAATCTAGGGAGAAGTGGGAGCAGACGCTTGCGCAGATGAACGACGAGATTGTCAAGGCGAGCCCGGAGTTGGATCATCTGTCGGTCGAATTGAAGAACTTGAGCCGGCCCATGGGTGAGGACGGATGTGGGGTGACGTTGACGCCGCTGACCCGCAAGCTGAAAGATCTGTTAAAGGGTGTCAATGTTGAGGTGCAGGATCACGGCAGCGAGGCGTTCACACTGGATCACCACGGTATGGGCACGCGCAGTTGGGCGGCTCTGCTGGCTTACCGGGCCTACGTTTCCTGGGTGACGAAGCAGACGAAGCAGTCCGAAGGGTTGCCGTATCACCCGGTGCTCGCGCTTGAGGAGCCCGAGTCGCATCTGCATCCCAACGCGCAACGGCAGCTTTGCGCCCAAATGGCCGAGATGCCTGGGCAGTTGATCGTCAGCACCCATTCGCCGTATATCGCGGCGCTTGCTGGGTTGGAATGTATCCGCCACTTCACAAAAGCCAAATCGGAAACGAGCGTGCGTCAAGTGGATGTGTCAGGTTTAGGGGAGGAGGACATTCGGCGGATCAGGCGCGATGTGCTGAACACACGGGGCGAGCTGTTGTTCGCGCGTGCTGTTGTGCTGTTCGAAGGGGAGACAGAAGAACAGGCGTTGCCGATCTTCGCGAAGCAGTACTTCGGGCAAGAGCCGTTCGCGTTGGGTGTCGCGATGGTCAATGTGGGCGGTTACGGAAACTACAAGGCTTTTCTACGGCTGGTTACTGGAATGGGGATCCCGTGGCTGATCTTCAGCGATGCGGAAACAAACGTTAAGCCCGAGGTCGAGAAACAGGCGATGGGTGTAACAGGCGGCAAGATTGTCTTTTTGCCTAATGGCCTTGATTTCGAGGCCCACCTGTTGCAGTCAGGTTATGAGGACTGTATCCGGTCCGCATTTCTTGAACTTGAACTCCCAACAGAGCCGCATCCGACAAATCGTGCGGCTAAAGAGCGCGAGGCCAAGGGTAAGACGACTGCCGAACTGGGACAGTGGTTGGACAGCAACAAAACACAAGCCGCTCCGAAAGTTGCAGAGCAGATCGTATCTCTTCCAGACAAGGCACGCCGACTTCCGCCCAAAGTCAAAGAGCTGTTCGATGAACTTTCGGACGTATTAGGCGTGCCGCGAAAGTGGGTGTTTTGATGAATATTAGGCTGTCACCTGAGCAAAAGGAAATCGTGGAGGCGACGGAAGGTGCCCATTTGGTGCTCGCCTCCGCCGGTAGCGGCAAAACGCGGGTTCTGACCGAACGGGTCAAGCGACTGTTGGGTTCACAGCAACGGCGTTACCGCGTGTTGGCGCTGACCTTCACGAACCGGGCTGCGGACGAGATGAAAGAACGTTTGAAAGACCTGCCCGATCTCGGCGAGCGGTCGTTTGTGGGAACGATTCATGCGTTTTGTCAGATGGTATTGGAGGCTCATTATTCCGCGCTCGCTGAAGGCGAGCGGATGCCAACGATTTTCGAGCGCGATGAAGACCGGATGGCACTTCTGGAGAAAGCGTTGCACATGATCCCTTCTGTCCGCCGGGAACTTGGAGCCAAGAGCGATAAAGAACGTCGCGCAATCCTGATGAACTTGCTAGCTGCGATCAGTGCGGCGAAGCGCGGTTTTGCGGCAGGTCTTCCGGGCGTGAGTGATCGTTTATGCGCGGAGTACGCCGATACGATTCGCGAGAACTTCGAGGCTGAGCTTCATGCCCAGCAGGGGATCGACTTTGACGATCTGCTCGTGCTGACGCACAGACTGTTCACGGAGCAGGCTCATATCTTGGAGCACTACGCAGGTATTTACCGCTATCTCTGCGTAGACGAAGCTCAGGACTTGAATGCGATCCAATATGAGTTGATTCGACTGTTGGGCCAACCCAACGGCAACGTTCTTTTGGTCGGGTGTAAGAGTCAAGCCATCTACGGGTTTAATGGGGCCAGTATCGAGTATATGGAAAAGGCGTTTTGCCAGGATTTTTCGCCCGTCACGCGGCATGAGCTTCTGAAGAATTATCGGTCTGCGCGGTCGGTCATTCAGGCTGCAAACCCCCTGGCAGCGTCCCCCTCTGATCGAATGCGACCCGATGAGGCCGCCTATGAAGGGGAATGCACAGTGATTGCCTGCGAGGATGAGGGGCAAGAGGCGAAGTGGATTGTAGACAAGATAGGCGAGTTGCTGAAAGGCCCGCCGCGAGAGGATATCGAAGGGCCTTTGACTCTCGGTAAGATGGCGGTCTTGGCTCGCACCCGTTATGCCATGCAGGCGTTAGAAGCGGTGGTACAAGAAGCCGAGATCCCATATGAGTTGAGGCAGCAGCAGAACGGTTTGGCTTTCGACTCCGACTTTATGCGGGTCTTTGATCTCGGGCTGTGCCTGCTGGTGAATCCGAGATCTCAACTCCACCTAAATCAACTGCGCAAACTAATCGGAAAAGAAGATCCGGTCTCGCATGTGAGCGCCAATAAGGGGATCGACTTATTGGAATCGTTGCGCGGTTCTGCCACGAGAGAATGGAGCGAGAGATTGTCGTTCTGTTTGCCGGAGTGGCGAAAGGTCGCTGTTGAGGGAACCAAACTTCTGCCAGTTCTTAACCGTATCGAAGAATATGCGAAACAAGCGAACACTTGGGACGAGCATGAGCGCGCTCGCGTGTTAGCAGACGTGGGGATCATGCGAGATTGCTGGACTCGCTATACCCACAACACCGCTTCCGAATACCGTTCGCTCTCAGGTTTCAGAGCCAATCTGTCTTTGGGCGTCGTTCGTCCATCTGGGTCGAGCGATGTTTTGACACTTGCGACCGTGCACTCTGTCAAAGGGCTGGAGTTCGATGTCGTTTTTCTGATCGGCATGGTCGAAGGAGTCTTTCCCGACTACCGGGCGCAAACGGGAACCCGTCAGATGAAAGAGGAGCAGAATGAGGCGTTCGTCGCTATGACGCGAGCACGGAGACTTCTTTACGTGACCTATCCTAAAAGCCGGGTGATGCCCTGGGGGGATCGCAAAGCGCAACAGGTGTCGCGCTTTGTCACGGCAACGAAAATCTATCCGGTCTCGGCCGGTGGCGGGCACGTTATGCGGGTCGCGGAATAGCGGCATAATCGGATTAAGGTCAAAGAGATGGGAATTGCGCTCACATGAAGAAAACACCGCACAAACCGCTCAGCGTGAAGGATCTCGACCTGCCGGAGATCGAGGGCCGCGATCCGTATTCGCGGCCCGCCAGTCACTTGGAACGCGAAGGCGCGGACGGCTGGAAGGAAGCGCCGGGGCGGCGGACCAGCAACACCCTGCTGGTCAATGCCGTACGGCGCGAGGTCGACGCCTGGCGCGACAACGGCTATGCCGGCGTCTCGGAAACCTCTCGCCGTCTGTTGCGTTTCTGGTTCCACGAGGACCACATGGGCGATGGCCACCGTTTCCGGTACTACTTCTGCCAGCAGGAGGCCGTCGAGACGGTGGTGTATCTGGCCGAGGTGCGCAAGCTCACCGACGCGGCTGAACTGATCGGGGCGTATTTCGAGCAGACCGACTTGCTGGGAATGCAATTTCTGACCGCGTCGAACGGCGACCGGTATGTGCGGCGTTACATTCCCGAGATCAACAAGGACGCGGATCAGATCCTGCCGCCGCAGGGTTTGCCGCGGTATGCCGTGAAAATGGCGACCGGCAGCGGCAAGACCATGGTCATGGCGCTGCTGACGGTCTGGAGTTTCTTTCACCGGCGGCTGGAAAAGGGCAGCCGGATGGCGGATCACTTTCTGCTGATCGCGCCCAATGTGATCGTGTACGAACGCCTGGCCGAAGACTTCTCGGCAGGCAAGATCTTCTGGCGCCTGCCGATGATACCGCCCGAGTGGCGTCGGCTCTTCACGCTTCAGTGCATCCTGCGTGGCGATGCGGCGGATGCTGCGCACGGCCACGGCGCACTTTTCCTTACCAACATCCAGCAGATTTACGCGCAGGAAGCGCCGCCTCCGCCGGTCAATCCCATCGCCGCGATTCTCGGGAACGCCCCGAAGATTAACGCCCGCAATGCGGAGTCGATGCTGGACCGGATCCTGCGTTTGCCGAACCTGATGGTCCTGAACGACGAGGCGCACCATGTCCACGACGACGACTTGGCTTGGAATAAGACGCTGTTGGCGTTGCACGACGCGCTAAAGTCGAAGCCGGGCAAGGGTTTGCACCTGTGGCTGGATTTCTCAG
Source organism: Verrucomicrobia bacterium ADurb.Bin070 (assembly GCA_002071025.1). Lineage (GTDB taxonomy): Bacteria > Verrucomicrobiota > Kiritimatiellia > RFP12 > UBA1067 > DUPH01. The sequence goes on from MWEJ01000037.1 coordinate 15,213, forward strand.
CAACGCCGAAAAACCAGAACGGCACCTACTTCCCGTGGATCGTGGTAGACTACCCCTTGGCTCAGGCCGTCGAGGACCGGATCGTCAAGGCCCCGCTCATCATCCACCAGACCGACAAGAAAGACCCTGACAAATACGCGTCAAAGGACGCGGGTGACGCCTACAGCGAATGGATCACCATCGCTATGCAGCGGTGGCGCCAGCACTGCGAAGACTTCAAATCGGCGGGCGAGAAGCCCCTGCTCTTTGTGATGGCTGAGAACACGAAAGATGCGGATTCGATTGCGGAGCGTTTACAACGGGAGCCGGACCTTTCCGAAGAAGGGCGTGTGCTTCTCATTCATACGGACAAAACCGGCGAAATCACGGCAAAGGATCTGGACAAGGCGCGGGAATTGGCCCGGACAGTGGACAGCGGCAAAGCCAAGGCCAGAGCCGTGGTCTCGGTGATGATGCTGCGCGAAGGTTGGGACGTCCGGAACGTGACGGTGATCCTCGGTCTGCGGCCGTTCTCGGCCAAGGCGCGAATCCTTCCCGAGCAGGCGGTGGGGCGCGGACTGCGGCTGATGCGGAACGTGGCGCCGGACAACAACCAGGTGCTGGAGTTGATCGGCACAAACGCCTTCGAGAACTTCATCAAGGAGCTGGAGGGCGAGGGCGTCGGAATCCCGACCACGTCGACCCCGCCCAAACCGGGCGTGACCATTATGCCGGTCTCTGACCGGGAGATGTTCAACATCCACATCCCGCAGACGACGGCCTTGTATCAGCGCGAGTACCGCAGGTTGGCCGAGCTTGACCCGTTGAGCCTGCCCCCGTTGTCATCGGAGTCCGATCTTGCCGACGAGGTGAAAAACCGCGTCGAACTGATCCACGGCATCGTGCAGGTGAAGGTCGGCACGGACGAGGTGGAGTTCAATGCCGCAAATCTCCCGCCGATCGAGAGCATCCTTGCCGCCCTGACGCGGCGTGTGGAGAAAAAGGCCAAACTGACCGGTTTCTTTGCGGAACTGTACCCCAAGGTGGCTGAGTACGTGCAGCACCGGTGTTTTGGCGGCATGGTGGCCTTGGACGACGCCGCGTTGCGGCGAGAACTGAACCACTCTGACCTGCTTGAGGCGGTTGCGGTCCTGTTCAGCCGGGCCATCGGTGAGTTGACGGCCAAGCCCCAGCCGGTCAAGCTGCAGGGTGATCGCTTCTCGCTCTACAACACGGACCCCTTCATGTGGCGGCGCATGGCGGTCGATGCCGACCACACCGTATTCAACAAGGTGGCCTGTTTTAACGCGCTGGAAGCCGGCTTCGCCGCGTTCTTGGACAAGGCGACCGACATTGAACGCTTCTCCGCTTTGTCCGAGTGGTATACGCGGTTTTGCATCCAATATCTCGATGAAGAGGGCGGTATCCGCCTCTACTACCCCGACTTCGTGGCCATTCAAAAGACCAAAGAGGGGCTGGTCCGCTGGATCTTGGAGACCAAGGGACGCGAATTCGCCAACACCGACGCGAAAGCACAGCACATGACCCGCTGGTGTCAGGATGTGAAACGCGAGACCGGAGAGAACTGGCGGTATCTCAAAGTCCGCCAGAGCGATTTCACCGCTTTCACGAAAGACAACCCTCGCGGTTCCCTGCAGAAGTTTCTCGACTGGCTTGAAAAACGCGACCAACAGCAATCTGTTCTTGTGCTGGGTTAGTGCCTTACGAACCGACAAACACAATAAAAAACAAGTTGTTGCACCACGAAGGCACGAAGAGCACGAAGTTTTTTAATGACTCGCCCCTTCTTCGTGTACCTTCGTGACTTCGTGGTGAGAATCTTGGGTTGCGGGCAGCGCCCACATTAGGTTTTCTTGTCGAGCCAGGTGTTGCGTATGGCGAGGATGCCGTCCACGGCCACCATGCAGGCGTTCAGCAGATACAGCCACACCACGCCGTCCGGCCGCTCC
>MWEJ01000038.1 GCA_002071025.1 Verrucomicrobia bacterium ADurb.Bin070
CAGCAGGTCGTTGAAGATATCCTTGAACTTCGGGATCACCGCGACCAGCAGGAAGCCGGTGATGCCGACGGCCGCCACCAAGACCACGACCGGGTAGACCATCGCGCCCTTGACCTTGTTCTTGATCTTCTCGGCCTTCTCGGCGAACTCAGCCAGACGGTTGAGCACCACCTCGAGCACGCCGCCCGCTTCGCCAGCCTTCACCATGTTGACATACAGGTTGTCAAAGATTTTCGGGAAATTCAGCAACGACTCGGAGAAGGTGCTGCCGCTTTCGACCGAGTCGCACATCCCGGCCAGCGCATCCTTGAGCGTCAGGTTGGGCGTCTGGCGCTGCAGGACGTGCAGGCCGCGCAGCAGGGGCAGGCCCGCGTCCACCAGCGTCGCGAGCTGGCGCGTCAGCGTGGTGAGGTCCTTCTGCTTGACTTTCGGCCGCAGGAACTTGGGCAGCTTGATCTCGATTTTCATCTGCCCCATCGACTTTTTGCCGGCGGGTGCACTCTTCTTGGACGCAGGCGCCGCTTTGGAGGACCCGCCCTCGCCCCCCCCCGCCGCTCCGATCGCCGTGGGGAACAGACCCTGGCTGCGCACTTTGGCGACAGCCTGCGCCTGATTGGGGGCTTCAATCGTGCCGCGGCTCTCTTTTCCTGCGGAATCCACGGCGATATACGCGAATTTGGGCATAAAAATCACTCCGTTTGACGAGGGGCATGCGCCCGACTCAAGCTTCACAGTTACTGTATATGGGAGCATACCACAGTAGGCAGGTGGCGGCAACCCTAGAAATTCTGTTTTTCCGCTTGCGCGTCGTGCGCAGGATGCGTTACATTAACCGTTCCGTTCATGGAAAGGCTTTGTTTATGAAGAAGGACACCCACCCGAATTACGAAGACGCGACGATCAGCTGCGCCTGCGGCAACGTGATCCATACGCGGTCAACCAAGAAGACAATGAATGTCAACACCTGCTCGGCGTGCCACCCGTATTTCACGGGCCAGCAGACCATGCTCGACACCGAGGGCCGTGTTGACCAGTTCATGAAGCGCTACAGCATCAAAAAGGCGTAGCGGCTTTCACAACAACGGGTCGGGGGTGCAGCCGTCAGGCGTGGGCACCTCCGGCCCGTTTTGTATGGTGCCATGATCGACAAGGCGCATATCCAGCGGGTGCTCGACCGGCTCCAGGCCGCCGAAACGGCGTTGTCTGACCCGTCCGTGCTCGGCAATCCCAAGCTCTTCCGCGAGAGGGTGCGCGAGCACGCCGCCCTGCGCAAGTTGGAGCACGCCGCGCAGCGCTACTTCCGGCTGCTGGAGGAGCGGGAGGAAAACCTCGGGCTGGCCTTGGACGACGGCGGCGATCCCGAGATCGCCGCCCTTGCGCGGGAGGAGATCGCCCGCATTGACGCCGCCCTGCCTGACGCGGAGCGCCTGGTTCTGGCCGGCTTGCTGCCGCCTGAACCGGCAGACGCCCGCAACGCCGTCTTCGAGATCCGCGCCGGCACCGGCGGCGAAGAGGCGGCCCTGTTCGCCGCCGCGCTCTTCCGCATGTATTCCAAATTCTGTGACGCGAAGGGGTGGAAACTCTCGGTGATCGACGCCAACGGCACCGAGCTGGGCGGCTACAAGGAGATCGTCTTCACCGTCGCGGGCGAGGGCGCCTATGGCGCGCTGAAATACGAGAGCGGCGGCCACCGCGTCCAGCGCGTGCCGGAAACCGAAGCCCAGGGCCGGATCCACACCTCGGCCGCCACCGTGATCGTCTTCCCGGAGGCCGACGAGGACGACGAGCTCGACATCCCCGACGGCGAGCTACGCATCGACATCTTCTGCGCCGGCGGCCACGGCGGCCAGGGCGTGAACACCACCTACTCCGCCATCCGCATCACCCACCTGCCGACCGGCCTCGTCGCGCAATGCCAGGACGAACGCTCCCAGCACCGCAACAAGGAGAAGGCCATGTCCGTCCTGCGCGCGCGCATCCTCGACCAGCGCCACCAGGCCGAGGCGGCCAAACTCGGCAAGACCCGCCTCGACCTGCGCGGCTCGGGCGACCGCAGCCAGCGTATCCGCACCTACAACTTCCCGCAAAACCGCATGACCGACCACCGCATCAACCTCACGCTCTACAGCCTCGACCGTATCGTCGAGGGCGATCTCGCCCCGTTGCTCAACGCCCTCCATGCCTACGACATGGACCAGCGGCTCGCCAGCGAACAGCGGTGAGCGCTGCCCGCGGGGGGGGGCGCAGGCTTAGGGTTTCTGGTTCCGGGTTTCGGGTTCCGGGGTTCGGGTTCCGCCAACTCCTCCCTCCTGGGCGCATGGCAGTTCTGTTGATGGCGCCTTCTCGTAATCTTAATCCTAGTGAGGCGCTTGCAAAACCCCTCTGCGGCTCACCACAGGTTCGCTCTCCATGAAATAGTCCGCCTTTATGCCCGAATCTGGAGGGCGAGGCTGTGCCGAGCCGTTGGTTAACGAGGGGTTTTGCAAGAGCCTCATTTGCGAAAAGGTCCCCAACAGAACTGCCATGCGCCCGGGTGGGTCGCCAAACGATGACACGGCTTGAAGTCCGGCCCGCTTTGTGATATAAAGCAATTGTTTCATCGGCCGCGAAGTCGTGCGCAGGACAGCGTTGAAGAAAGTTTGGGTTTGCCCTTGTCTTGCGGAAGGTCAGGTGGTATCCTATCCACCCTTTTCCAAAGGAGAAATCGGTTATGTCCAGAGTTTGCGAGATTTGCGGCAAGGGTCCGCGTACAGGCAATCGAATCATCCGCCACGGCCTTGAAAAGTACAAGGGCGGCATTGGTCTGCACACGACGGGGATCACCAAGCGTCGTTTTCTGCCGAACATCCAGAATGTGCGCGGCAAGACGAGCGAAGGCGGTGTCCGCCGGATGAAGGTCTGCGCCTCCTGCATCAAGCAGGGTAAAGTCGTCAAAGGCTGAGTGCGGCGCTTACGGACGGCCAGTGAACCTGCGGACGGGATGCAGGTGGAGAACCTCACACACGGGAGGTCAGCATGAAGAACGATCCGGACACGATGCTCGAAGATCAGTCCCAGAACGAGGGGCTGGACAGCCCTGACTTTCAGGCTGATGAAACAGAGAACGATGAGATCCGCCCGACGGACATCGTCTTCAACTGCCCGCACTGCGGCCACAGTCTGGCCATCGACTACCGCGGCGCCGGCCTTCAGATCAAGTGCGTGGCCTGCGGCACGCCGGTGCAGGTCCCGATCCCGGACGGCATGAAGGTCGATGACCTCGATCTGTCGCCCGGCGAACTGATGACCCAGCTTTTCCAGACGCGACGCATGCTGCTCAAGAGCGAACAGCGTATCGCCGAGCTGGAAGAGACGCTCAACAGCGTCAAACTGCGCCGCACCGAGCTGGAGAAAGCCCGCATGACGACCCTGCACCGCTGCGCGGAGCTGGTGAGCATGTGCCAGAGCGGCCTGAAGCTGCAAGGAGACATGGCCAACACGCTCAATCGGATGGTCGCCCTGATCGCCGAAGAGCAGCAGCGCTAGCGGATGACCTGGTCAACCCTCATTCTCGGCGGCGGCCCTGCGGGGTTGGCCGCCGCTTGCTTTTGCGCCCAGCCGGCCCTCGTCATCGAACGGTTGGCCGCCCCCGGACGAAAGCTGCTGGCGACCGGCGGCGGACGCTGCAACCTCACGCACGCGACCGACGCAGCCGGCATCATGGCCGCCTTCGGACGGCAAGGCCGTTTCATGTCCGATGCGCTGGCCGCCTTCCCGCCCGACGCGATCCGCGCCTTTTTTTCCTCTCTGGGCGTCGCGACCCGCGCCGATCCCGACGGCTGCGTCTTTCCGGTCTCGCAGCGCGCCGAGGAGGTCTGCCGGGCCCTCGAACAGGCCGCCCGCAACGCCGGCACCGAACTCCGCTGCGGCCTGCGCGCGCAACGCCTGCTGCTCGCGCCCGACACCGACGGCTCAGTCACCCGGCGCGTGACCGGGGTCGAAACCGCCCGAGGCGTCCTTCACGCCCGGCACGTGATCCTCGCCGCCGGCGGCCAGTCCTACCCCGCGCTCGGCTCCGACGGGTCCGGCTTCGCCCTGGCCCGCGACGCCGGGCTGGAAGTCACCCCGCCGCTCCCGGCCCTGGCCGGCCTCTTCACCCGCGAGACGTGGCCCGGCTCCCTGGCCGGCCTGGTCTTGGAACACGCCGCCCTGCGTCTCGATGCGCCGGGCTCGCCTAAAACGTGGCTGGAAGGCCCCGTGCTCTTTACCCACAAGGGGGTCAGCGGCCCGCCGGCCCTCGATCTCTCCGGCGCGATCAACGCACGCCTGCACGCGGCCCGGGCGCAGGCCGGCACCGATGTCACCGTCCGGCTCGCAAGCCGCGCCGGCTGGACCGCCGCCGACTGGCGCGCGCGCTTCGCGGACTGGCGCCTGCACCACGGCGGCCGCGCCCTCCATAACCTGCTGGCCGGCGAACTGCCGCGCGCCCTCGCCGCCACGCTCTGCACGCTCGCCGGCACCGCGAACCTGGCCGCCGCCCGCGCCCCAAAAAGCGCGCTGGAGGCCCTCGCCGACGCCTGCGCCGGCCAGCCGCTGCAGATCACCGGCACCGAGTCCTGGACACGCGCCATGGTCACCCGCGGCGGCGTCTCCCTGCACGAACTCGACCCGCGCACCCTCGCCTGCCGACGCCGCCCCGGACTCTTCTGCGCCGGCGAAGTCGTCGACCTCGACGGCCGTTGCGGCGGATTCAACCTCACCTGGGCGCTGGCCTCCGGCCGGCTGGCCGGCCTGGCCACCGGTGCCTGACCGCCCGCAGACCGGGTTGCCAACAGGTATCACCTGTCAGCCCATTTAGGTTATAAACAGGTGATAATAACTTTGTTGATAAGCCATAAGATGTTTATTACAAGCTATTTAAGTATTATAACAACCTGTTGATATCTTCCCCTTGTCGATAACCCCCATTTTGCGGCATACTAATCACCGGTTGTTATCAACAGGATCTTGTCAACACGATGGCCAATCTTTCCATAGCTTTCTGCCGGCAGCTCGCCCGGGCACGGCGCGCCAAGGGCATGACCCAGAGCGCGCTGGCCGACGCCGTGGGCTGCAAGCAGTCGGCCCTGAGCATGCTGGAGGCCGGCCACGCCGCCAAGGTCGCGCACGAGACGGTTGAAAAGATCGCCGCGCTGCTGGAGGTCCCGCTGGAAACGGCAGCCGCTGCGGCGCCTGTCCCGTCCTGCGGCCCGACCGCCGCGAACACCCACGCCTTCTGTCCGCATGCCGACTGTTTTTCCAATGTGCCTTACGTGGTGAACGGCGAGCTGCTCTTCTGGCCGCGGCCGCAGGCGGACGGTCGCGCCGCGGCCGCGCACTGCGCGGTCTGCGGCGAGTTGCTGGAGCGCTGCTGCCCGCACTGCGGGGCCCCGGTCGTCACGGCCGGAGCCTGCTGTCCGGCGTGCGGCGGCGAGCGGGTCGCCAACACGCTGCCGCCCGAGACCGATTGCGAGGCCTGGGCCGCCCAGCGCCGCCGCGCGATCGCGGAGTGGCGTTCGCTGATCCTCTAACCGGATAGCGTCATGACAAATAAACTGCTGATCGTCACCGATGGCAAGGCCGGGCACGAAAACCAGTCCAAAGCCCTCTGTTCGGCTCTGGGATACGGGTACGACTGCGTGCGCGCGAGCTACCCGACCCGCCTCCACAAGGCCCTGTCCTACCTGATCGACCGCCTGGGGCTGGTGTTGGATTTCCCCTTCACCATCGAGAAAACCGACGGCTACTACGCCGCCGTGGTCTGCACCGGCTCGACCGCCTTCTACCCCGGCAAGATCGCCGCGCGCCGCCGCGGCATCCCGGTCGCCGCGATCCTGTTTCCCAGTGGCTACAAAAAGTTGAATTTCGACTGCATCCTCGCCCCGGTCTTCGACCGCCCGCCCGCGTTTCCGAACATCATCCCGATCCCGGTCAACCTCACCTCCACCAACGACGCGTTCTACAAAACCGCGACCGCCGCTTTTCTCGAACGCCACACGCCCGCCCGTCCGGCGGTCGGCGTGATCATCGGCGGACCCAATGCGGTCGCCACCCTCACCCCGGACGCGCTCAAGCGCGACCTCGACCGCGTCTTCGCGCTGACCGAGGGGCGTGAGCGGTGGGTCACCACGTCGCGCCGCACGCCGCCGGAGGTCGAAGCCCTGATCGCGAGCTATCCGTTCGACTACACCCTGCTCTTCAGCCGCGACACCTTCAATCCGATCCCCGCTTTCGTCACCCTCTGCGAGCGGCTTTTCGTCACCGCCGACTCGACCGGCATGATCAGCGAGGCGGTCACGCGCGGCACGGCCGCCGTCGACGTGCTGATGACCCTCAAGGACGACGCCTCCAAGTTCGCCCGCTTCCTCCGCAACCTGGAGCAGGAGGGGGCGGTCCACCTTTTTGACGGCACGCTCGGCAGCGCCGCCCGCAAGATCGACCTCGCGCCGGCCTTCGAGCGCGCCCGCGCGATGCTTAAACTCGGACCCCTCACCCCGCCGCCCGCATGACCGCCACACCCGCCTATCTGGCGGCGGTCGTCGGAGCGGCCGTCGCGGTGCTGCTGCTGTTGATCATCCGACTGAAACAGCAGCCGTTTGTCTCGCTGCTGCTGGTCAGCATGGCCACCGCCCTGGCGGCGGGCATGCCGCCCGAAACGGTCATGGCCAGCATTGAAAAAGGCATGGGCGGCACGCTGGGCTTCATCGCGGTGGTGGTGGGCCTGGGCGCCATGTTCGGCCAGCTTCTGGAGGTCTCGGGCGGCGCCGAACGCCTCACGCTCTCGCTGCTGCGCGTCTTCGGCCGCGAACGCGCGACGTGGGCGATGACGCTCGCCGGCTTCCTGGTGGCGATCCCAGTGTTCTTTGATGTCGGGTTCATCATCCTGGTGCCGCTGGTCTATACCCTGGCGCGCGAGACCCGCCGCTCGCTGCTGCTCTACGGGATCCCGCTGCTGGCCGGCCTGGCCGTGACCCACGCCTTTGTCCCGCCCACGCCGGGACCCATCGCCGTGGCGCAGCTCGTGGGCGCCGACCTGGGGCGCGTGATCCTCTTCGGCAGCCTGATCGGCCTGCCCTGCGCGATCGCGGCCGGACCGCTCTTCGGCGCCTGGATCGCCCGCCGCATCTACGCCGAGGTGCCGGAGTATATGACAGGGGGGCAGAGGGCAGAGGTCAGGACCGACGGCCTCCCGTCGTTCGGGCTGGTTTTCGGCATCCTGCTCCTGCCGCTGGTGCTGATCCTCGTCAACACCGTGACCGGCGCGCTGCTGACCGGTCCCGAACACGCCGCCCTGCGCCGCGTCTGCGCCTTCATCGGCCATCCCTTCTTCGCGCTGCTGGCCGCGACGCTCGTCGCGTTCACGGCACTGGGCACCTGCCGCGGCCTGTCGCGCGAAAAGGTGAACGAGATCGCCACCTCGGCCCTGGCGCCGGCCGGCTTGATCATCCTGGTGACCGGCGCAGGCGGAGTTTTCAAGCAGGTGCTGGTGGACAGCGGCGCCGGCAAGGCGTTGGCCGAGGCGATGGCCGGCATCGGCGTGCATCCTGTCTGGGCCGCCTTTCTGATCGCCCTGCTGGTGCGCGCGGTGGCCGGCTCGGCCACGGTCGCGATGCTGACCGCCGGCGGCATCGTCGCGCCGCTGCTGGACGGCTCGCCGGCGGAGCCCGCCCTGATCGTGATCGCCATCGCCTCCGGCGCGACCGCGGTGTCGCATGTCAACGACAGCGGCTTCTGGCTGGTCAACCGTTACTTCGGCCTGAGCGCCAAAGACACGCTCAAATCCTGGACCGTGATGGAGAGCATCATCGGCATCACCGGCGCGACACTCGCCTGGCTGCTGAGCTACGTAGTCTGACAGTATGAAAAAAGGAGTCATGCTCGCGGCGCTGTGTGGCGCCGCTCTTGCCGCCGGCGCGCAGGTCCGGCGCTCGTCCCGTAATGTGCAGCCGCTGACGCGGCGGCCTGACACGGGCGCGTCGGGCGTGCAGAGCGACAACACCGGCCTCGGCGTCGCCGTCCCGAAAAAAGAGCCGGCGGCCGAAACGGTGACGCGTGTCGCGTATCTGGGACCTCGGACCGGCTGGGGCATCGTCAAGTCGGCAAGCCCCTATTACGCCCCGGACGGCAAACGGCTCGGCACCCTGCCCGGCGGCACGCTCTTCACCTACAACAACGTGAAGCCCTCCTCACGCAACGACGTGCTGGTCTGCCTGCTCCGGCGCGGCGCGAAACCGGAAGGCCCCTTCCTGCTCGACTGCACCGACATCGCCGGCTATGAGGGGGACCCGGCGACCGTGGACGCCGAACTGGTCGCCCAGCTTCAGCGCTATTTCACCCTGAACGGACGTCTGGCCGAGCGCCGGGCCGCGCTGGAAGAGGCCGCGTATGCGAAAAACCCGCACTTCGAAACCGCGCGCGACGCCCAGCATGCGTATCAGGCGAGCATCGAGAAGGCCGCCGATATGGAGCGAGAGATGAACGGATTGACCGGCGCGCGCAAATCCAAGGCGCTCGATGCCCTACGCGCTTTCAAATATGAGCAGGCCGCGCTCAAGACTCAGGCCGACCGGGCTGCCGCCGCCTACAAGGCGTGGAAGGACGCGCATCCGCTCGATCCCGCGGCCTTGGCCGCCGATTCCCGCCTGCAAGCCCTGCGGGCGGAACGCGAAGAGGCCCGCAAGCCCGTGGCGCATCTGATCCCGGACGCGCCCTGAGCCCGCGCCGGCTCAGCGTAAAGTAAACAACGTGCCGGTCCTCTCTTCGCGCATCACAATCAGCACACCGGTGCCGGTGAAGCGTTCGCTCTGATGCTGCGCACCGGATGCGGCTGATCCGTACGTGCCGACCGGCAACCGCCGGCCGTCCAGCGTCGCGGTGTTGACGTACTCAGTGACGCCTGCCGCCAGATTCACCGTTGCCGCCGACGTCAGGTTCAACTGCGTGCGGTTGACTTCAGGATCATTGCCGCCAAAGGTCGTACCGCTGCCGCCCTCGACCGAAAGCGTGCCAGCCGTAACCGTGATGTTGGTCGAACCTTGCCATGTGGCTCCGTTGCGAAAGGACACCGCACCGGCCTCGATGCGCAGTTCGCCGTCCGTTACGGAGGCCGATGTGGGGCCGGTCAGCGCCAACGTGCCGGTGTTGCGGTGGCAGAGCGACACCCGATTGGTGAAATAGCCAATGAAGACGCGCGTGCCTGTGTCACCCTGCAGGGTCAGCGTGGCGGGCGCGGAGCTGCGCACAGCCATGTTGGTGGGGGCGTTGCTCGACGGGGTGTAAGTCAGATACTTCACCTGCTGGTTGAAGCCATTGAGTTCCAGATAACCGCGCGACGCGTAACTCACGCCGAAGGTCACAAAGGAGTTTGTTGGCAGGCAGTTTTCAGCCCCGCAAAGAAAGACGCTCTTGTACAGACCGACCGACGACCACGTGTTGTTGGTCGTGCAGACGTGAAACGTCCCCTCGTTATCGATAGAGATCGAACGGCTGCCCAAATCGAGCGGGATATCTTCGAAACGCATGACCCGGTTGGCCCATGTTTGCATCCACGGGTTGGCGTTGAGGCAGGTGAAGCCCCCGCGGAACAGCAGCGTGCCCGGATTGTCGATGCGTCCGTTACTCATGAACGTGAACGCGCCGTTGAGCACGAGGGTGCCGGCATTGGGATAGATCTGGCCGATGTAGCTGACCGCCGGCGCGACGATGATCGGACGGTCGTTGGTGGCGACCGCATCGGTGAAATAGAGCGGACCGCGGGTGGCCCATGTATTTCCGGATGCGGACGTCGCGCGCGCGATCGTGATCGTGTTGGAGGGATGGCCGAGTGCAGTGCCGGTGTTGGCCATCACCAGGCCATTGGAAAGGACCAGCGGCGACTCAAAGGTGTTGGTGCCGGTGAGGCTGAGCGTGCCGTCGCCGTCTTTGACCAGCGGATGCGTCGGTGAACCGCCCGATACCGCCGCGGTGATGGCCAACGTTTGGTTGTTGGTCACTAAGCACTCGTGCGCGAGCGTGAGTTCAAGCGCCACGGCGAGCGTGTTGGTGACCGGTGCCGCGGCACCGGGCGGATTGAGGACCGTGATGTCGCCCAGCCCAAGCTTGAGACGAGACTGCGCGTTGTCCGGCGTGATGCTGAAGCCCGTGCTTCGGTTGAAACGAAGCGCGCCCACGTTGAACTGGCCGTCCACCCTCGCCTCGGAGCCGGCCGCGTCGAAGAGGAATGTTTCGCTGCCGTCGAACGCGGGCGCGACATCCCAGTTGTCGGGATTGGAAAAGCGGGTGTCGGCCCCGGCTCCGGTCCACGTGCAGAGGGTCTCGGCCAGCGGGACGGCCAACACGGTGAGCGTGCCGCTGCCCGTGATGAAGGGGCGGCCGTTGACCGTGGACGCAGCGGTATAGACGCCGACAGTCAGCGTGGTGCCATCCACCCGGGCGCTCTGACAGGCGAAGGTCAGACCGTCCGGCAAGTCGAGTACAGCGCTGTCAGCCAGCGTCACCGGCACGACCGCGACCTGAGGCGTTGCGAGACTCAGGATGCCGGTGCCGGTGGCGATAAGGCCAGACAGCGCGGGGAACGCCGTGTCGGCCGCCAACCGCAGCGTGCCGGCGGTGACCCTGAGCGTGCCGGCGGTCTGCGAGACGCGACCGGTAAGGGTCAGGGCATAACTGTCCGAGAGCGGCTCCCATGCCAGCGACAACGCGCCGCCGAGCGTGCCAAAGAACAGGCTATCCCCGGAGGCGCGACAGGTGAGCGTGGCGGGGCCGGAGGACGAGGTGAGGCTGTAGTCTGAAGCGGCCAGGCCGTCCAGGGTACTCAGCACCGGACGGTTGATTGTCTGGCTGTTGCCGTTGAGATCCAGGCTGCCCGTCTTCGTATAACCGGCGCCGAAGACCACATTCGCGTTCGGGTCCAGCGCGTCCGGAACGTCAGTGAAAATCGTTTTGGTTAAGCAACGCAGATCGGCATACGTGTTGCCGGAGACAGCAAAGCGGAAGATCCCATTGTCGGCATAGACCGAGTTGGCGATGGCCAGCGGCACGTCGCGGAGAACGTTGTTCCCGTTAAACACGACGGACATCGTGCCGCCGACGTAAGGCTCTTGCAGGATGATGCCGCCCGCATAGGTCATGCTGCCGTTGGGACACCAGCGCGTGTAGGTGCCCGGCGCGACAGTGACCGGCGCGGTGTTTGTCACATGGATCCCCGGGGGGCAGGTCAGCGTGTGGCCCGAGCCGTCATTGCCACTGATCGTGATCGGAATCGCATACGTGCCGTTCGCATTAATCGAGAGCGAAACATATCCCGTTGAACCGACTTTGTATTGGTTGAGCGTAACCGGTGCGACGAAACTGGTTTTTTCAACGACAATCCTGCCCAGATTGACCGTTATGCCGCCCGTGAGGGTCACCGCGTCTTTGGCATACAGGATCTTGCCGCCTTCGAGCGTGATGCTGCCGGTTCCTGAGATGGCCTTGTAGACATAGAGGGGGGCGTTTGTCAGCGTAAAAACGACGGCGCTGTCAATCGCGATGGGCACGTCGATGTTGAGGGCGCCGCTGCCTTCGACGGCAATGCCGCCACTCAAGGAGAACCCTTGTCCGGCGTTCGCCAGCGTCACCGCGCCGCTGCCCGTGGTGGTGATGCCGCCATAAGCGCGTCCCGTAAGATCATTGACAACGGAGAGCGCCTGGCTGTTCGCAAACCGCAGCGTATCGCCGTCAGCGGGTGCGCCCGGCGGGCTCCAGTTGGCCGCAGAAGACACCCATGCGTCCCCGGCACCTCCCGTCCACGTTTTCTCGACGGCGCACACAGTGAAGACGGTAAGCACGAGGACCAGCAACCCGCAAAACAGCACTGTTTGTTTCATCGCCTGAACCTTTCTTTATTCCACTAGCATCCCATAGGAGGCACAATTAGCCCTTACCCATGCGGATTTGCTTGGTTTTTTGATGTCTTTTTTGAGGTTTCAGGTTTGAGGTTTTCCCGGAGCGACCGGCCGTTTCGCGTTTTTACTGGGTTTTACGGCCCTGCTGTCCCATAGTCGAGCCGCCAGAAATCGAAAAAGGCCTGTAAAGGCGGGGGTTTTTCACGGGGTCCACCCGGTTTTGGCCGTGGTGCTGTCCCATAGATTTTGAGGAGCTCGATCAGGTCGCGCTTGACCCACACCGCCGCGCGCGCGACGCCCGCGAGGCGCGAGAAGCTCAGCTTCCAGTCCGCGACATGGCTCATGAACCGCAGCAGGAGGTGCACGAGCATCCCCGTCCAGACCTGCCACTTGACCGCGTTCTCGTTGTACCCGACGAAGTCGCGGATCTGGCAGGTCTGCTTGAGTTCCTTGAAGAACAGCTCGACGGCCCACCGCGCCCGGTACAGTTCCGCGACGGTCCGCGGGCTCCAGTCGAAATTGTTCGTAAGGAAGGTCATCTCCCTCATCTTGCCGTCCACCTCGACGTTCGCGGTCACGCGGCGCAGGGGGACGGGATAGAGCTTCTTGGAGCGGGCGAGGGCGGGCTCGACGAGTTCGTCGCTGACGATGCTCGCGTCCCGGTTCTCCGGCAGGCGCCTGACGCGTTTGAACTTCATGTTCGTTTTCTGCCTGACCACGAAGAAGATGCCGCGGGCCCGCAGGCCGTCGAGGAAGGAGAAGTCCGTGTAGGCGCGGTCGGCGAGGCACACGTCGCCCGCCTTCAGCCCGGCGCAGAGCGCCTTCGCGCGGGTGGAGTCGTGGTGGCCCGCGTCCTCCACGACCGCGAACGCCGGCAGGCGGCTGCCCACGTCGAGGTTCATGTGCAGCTTCGCCGCCGCCTTCTTCCTGCGGTGCCGCGCCCAGTCGATGCAGTTCAGGCACAGCTTGATCGTGCTGGAGTCGATGGCGAAAATGCCGCGCTTCATCCGCGCGAGGAAGCCCTTGTGCCTCTTGTACTGCCCGAACCCCGGGCAGACGGTGGCCAGATGGTCGAAGACCTCCCAGTACAGCCGCTCGGCCATGGCCGCGTCGCGGTGCCGGTTCGCGTTGGAGAACGTGTTGCGCTTCGGCGGCTGCGCCCCCCGGATGTTGCGCCACTCGCTCTCGTGGACGCGCGCCGCGTCCACGATCCCGTTGAGGCTGTCGCAGCCCGCGAGCTGGCCGTACATCAGCGCGACCACATGGCTCACCGCCGACCACTTGCGGATGTCGAGCTTATACTCTTCGGCGAGCCGCTGGATCATCCCGGCGGGAATCCACTGGACGAGCTGCCGCAGCACGGTGTACACTGTCTTCGTTGGTTTCGGAGGCGCGAACCCAAGCAATTGGGGAATTAGTTTTTTCATGATGCCTGTAGGTTACAGGCAGACGCCTCCGAAGCCGACTCTTTTTTGAAAAATTTTAGGGTTGACTTTTACCCCCCCCCCCCCCCCCCCCCCCCCCCCCCCCCGCATAATGCGTACCAACCATGGGGCCGGTGGGTTGCCGGTCTACCCTATGGGATGGTAGTGTTTTTGATGGATGGTTTTTTTAGGTTTGAGTGAGGATTTGAACGCCGTTTTTTTTTTCTTTTTACCGTTGCCGTACCCATTCAAGGGTGTTACACTGTTGACAATCTTTTAAAAAAGGGGTTTGTACAGCCCGTGTTGAGGAAGCGACGTTTTTGAAAAGTGCGATGCAAAAGTTGGTGTTGAAGTGGATCGTATGCGTGGGGGTCGCGGCTTGCAGCGGGTGCCGAACTTTGCCCGATGAGGTGGTGGGCCCTGAGCCGGTTCACGTTCCTGAGGGTGAGCCGACGATTCGGCCGGGCTTGACGCTGCGGGTTTCCGTGACCGCATCGGGTGAGTCGGCGGTGAAAGAGGAGTTGAAAGAGGTCAACGCGAATGGCGAGATCCTGATGCCGTTGATCGCAGCGGTAAAGTGCGAGGGGTTGACAATTGTCGAGTTGCAGGAGAAGATCAAAGTCGCCTACAAGGATTATTACATCGATCCGCAGGTGACGGTCGGTTTTGTGTATGTGCCGGATTCGGGAATGAAGTCGCCGTGGGGCACGGTCAATGTGCAGGGCGAGGTGGCCCGGCCGGGGCCGGTCAACATGCCCTCGACGCGGGATTTGAATGTGACGCGGGCGCTGATGATGGCTGGCGGCGTGACGCCGTTGGCCGACAAGCGCAAAGTGCGTGTGACGCGGCGCGAGGCGGACGGGACGCTGAAAAAGTTTGAGGTGGACATCGACAAGATCGGAAAAGAAGGACGCTCGGACTTGGATGTGACGCTGAAGCCGGGTGATGTCGTGTGGGTCCCCGAATCGTGGTATTGAGAGCAGAGTGAGTGGAGGGAAGTTATGATGAAACGGATGACATCCAGCTTGTGTGCGGCCGCAACGATGGCGTTGCTCGCGACGGGTTCCGGCCTTTTCGCGCAGGAGAGCACCACGCTGACCCGGGCCCAGTGGCTGAAGAAAGTCGGGGCGTCCGTCTCCAGCGACGCTGTGCTGCGCGAGACGATGACTAGCCTTGCGCCGGCGGACAAGGCCGAATTTGCGCAGCGGGTCATCAAGGCGGCCACGCGGCTGCCGGTGGGACCCGATGAAAAGAGCGCCGCGCTGGTCAAGTCTGCGGTCGCCTGCATCGCCGGCGCGACCGGCGAGGTCAAGCAGCAGGTCATTGCCGAGGTGTTCGCCGGCGTACCGGTGGAGTTTCTGCCGGTGGTGACCGAAGAGTTGGCCAAGCGTTTTGATCAGGCGTACAACAAGCTGTCCAACGAGCAGTATGAAAAGATCGCGACCGATGCGTTGGCGGCCTCAGTCAAGCGCAACGCCGAGACGGACGCGCCGTCAGTGCGAAACGCGTTCACGATCCTTGCCTTTGCGCGCGGTGCCCAAGATCCGGCCCTGCAGAACAAACTCATCGCACAGCTTCCGGATGAACGGATGCGCAATCTGGCCGCCTCCTGGCTGCCGCCCGCGCTCAAAGAGAAGAAGTATGACGCGCTGCTCGCGGCGGCGGATGTGGATGACGTCGATATCCGCAGCGAGGTGTTGCTCCGCTTGGTCGGCCACTCCAATCTTGACCGCCTGCTCGCCGACCTGAACGCCAACCTCGGGGTCAAGCCGGTCGAATGGGTCGACGAGACCGGCACGAATACGGTGGAGACAACATGGCTCCCGCTCTCGCAGGTTCGCGCCGTGGGCGGCTTCACCGTGGGCGGCGGGTCATCGATGGGACTGCTCGACCACGCCCCCGATTACGGTATCAACCGCGTTCCGTTCTATCCGCAGGGCTATCAGAATCAGGGCACCAGTGTGGTCCTGCCGCGGCGGGACTGAGAACGGGAACAGTCGCCGCGCGAGCGGCGGCGAGCACGAGGTGCATGAGGTTTTAGTAAGGAGAGGTCGTTATGGCTACGAGATGTGTTGCGACGGCGTGGATGAGCATCGGCGTCCTGTTTGTTGTGCTCCTGGGGATCACGGGCTTTGCGCAAGAGACGCGCGGGCTGAAATTCAATAATCTGACGGTCTCGCCGTACGTGAACGTCGAGTATAACTACGACTCGAATGTCGATCTCGACAAGCGCGAATATGACGACAGTTACCTGACCGTCAATCCGGGTGTCGACCTGACCTACACCGGGAATGACTGGGGACTGAAGGGTAACGCCTGGTACGGGTATGACAAATATCTGGAGTACAGCGAGTTGGACGAGCCGCGTTATGGGCAGAGCCTCTCCGTGTACAAGGAGTCGGCCAAGGGCTGGCGCCTGGTGTTGGGTGAGAGCTACATGAAGAGCCGCGAGAATGATTCGATCATCGACGGTGGGCGCGGCATCTGGCGCGAGCGTGACATCTTTGAGTTGACGGGCGCCCTCTCGTATCAGATGAGCGAGCGGACCGGCGTCACGCTGAGCGGGCAATACTCCGACCTCAACTACAACAATGACGGCGACATGTACGGGCAGTTGTATGGCTGGCAGGAGTGGAGCGCCGGTCTTGAGCTGTCGCGCAAGTTGAGCGAGAAGAGCAACTTGCTGGTCTCCGGGACCTATCAGGAGTATGAGTCCGACGGGGCCAAGGGCCTTTCGACCCAGAGCACCGGCTACTCGCTGATGGGCGGTTTCGGGTCCCGCGCGACCGAGCGCATCTCGTACCGCGTCCTGACCGGCGCGAGCTGGTTCGACTATGCGGACGGCGACCAGTTGACCGGCTGGACCTACAGCCTCGATGCGAGCTGGCTGATCAACAAGAAGTGGGCCGCCACGTTGGCCGGGTCCAGCTATTTCCAGCCCAGCGAGCGCGAAATGAACCAGGCCATGCAGGTCTACACGTTGTCAGGCGGCCTGACCTATCGGCCCATGCGCAAACTCACCACCCGCATGGATCTCGCGTATCGCCGCGAGGAGAATGAATACGCGCGGATCGGCGTCGGCTCGGTGACGGACGAAGTCTACTCCCTGCGTTTGCGTGCCGATTACCAGTTGATGCGCCATGTGTCGGTGTACGGTGGCATCGAATATGAGGATTGGATGTCGGATGACGACAACCAAGAGTATGATCGGTTCCTCGGCACGTTGGGTCTGAATTTCCGGTACTGAGTGTCCGGCAAGCGCCGGTCGGTACGATCAAATCCGCCTGCACGATTCGCAAAGTGTAGGCGGTTTTTTTTGGGGCGGGAGCAGGTGTTCGCGATATGGTGCAGCGGCTGTTGACGAAATACGGACTGATCGTTCATGTTGCCTGCATCTGCCTCTATCCGGTCGGTGTTCTGAGCCAGTCGCGCGTCAGCGGGCTCGTGCCGCTCTTCTGGTTCGTCTTTGTGGCGGCGGAGTGGCTGTTGTTGCTGCCTTCGGTCAAACGCGGCGAAACCTTGGCCGATGCCCGGCGCCGCGTGCTGCACGGTATGGCGTGGGATCCGTTTTCCTACATCGGCGTCGCGCTGGTCGCGCTGGTTGCCGTCCAGTGTCTCAACAGCGGGCTCGAGCTGGTCTATCTGCCGGATGCGGACGTCTGGCAATTGAGTGACCCGCCGGTCGCGTGGGCACCCTTCGCGGTGGAGCGGTGCGCCGCAATTACGCAGCTTGCCCTCTTCACGGCGTGCGTCACGGTCGGCATCACCCTGCGCGTCGCGGTCGGCAAAGCGGCAAAGCGCGC
>MWEJ01000039.1 GCA_002071025.1 Verrucomicrobia bacterium ADurb.Bin070
AGGGTGCGGACGCGACGCGATTGCCGGCGTGGCGCTGGCTTTTCCCTTTATGATGATTCTCGTGGCCTTCGGCACCTTGATCGGCGTCGGCTCCGGCGCGTTCCTCTCGATCAAACTGGGCGAACGCAACCGCGTCGACGCGGAAAAGGTGCTGGGCCAATGCGTCGCGGTTAAAATCATCTTTTTCGTAACCTTGCCGGTCATCGGCCTCCTGTTTCTCGACACGCTGCTTCCCCTGTTCGGTGGCACCCCCGAAGCGATCCCCTACGCCCGCGACTATCTGCGCATCATCTTGTACGGCAACCTCTTTTCGCACCTCAGCTTCGGACTGAGCAACCTGATGCGAGCCGAAGGAAACGCGCACAGTTCCATGCGCTGCATGCTGGTCGGCGCGGCGGCCAACACGCTGCTCGACCCGCTCTTCATCTTCGGCTTCGGCATGGGCGTGGCCGGTGCGGCGTGGGCAACGAACCTGGCGATGGCCCTCTCCGCGCTCTACGCCTTCCACCACTATCTCGCGCGCAACAGCGTGGTGCGACTGAGGCTGCGCCGGATCAGGATCTATCCGCGCATGATCGGCCCGGTCTTCGCGATCGGGCTTTCTCCCTTCATTATCCAGCTCATGGCCGGAGCGGTAAACATCGCCTTCAACCGTTCCTTTTTGCGCTGGGCTGCAGACACCCAAGCCGCCACCGTCGAGATCGCCGCGATGGGCCTCGCCAACAGTGTGACCTTTCTTTTTCTGATGCCGATTTTCGGATTGACGCAAGGCATGCAGCCGATTGTCGGCTATAACCACGGCGCCCGCTGCATGGGCCGTGTGAAGGACGCCTATCTGCTCACAATGAAACTGGCGACGGCATTCTGCGTCGGCATCTCGCTGGTCGTGTTAGCGACGGCCTGGCCGATTGTCCGCTGCTTCACGGCTGACCCCGCATTGCTGACGGCGGGTGCACGCGGCCTGCGCCTCTACGTCTGCCTCTTTGCGGTCATCGGCGTGCCGATTGTGACGATCACCTATTTTCAGTCCGTGGGCCGCCCGCTGTTGGGCATTCTTTTGAGCATGCTCCGGCAGATGGGGCTGCTCATCCCGCTGATACTCCTGCTGCCCCGTCTCTGGGGCGTTATCGGCATCTGGCTGGCGGCCCCGGTGTCCGATCTGCTGTCATCGGCCATCACCTTGATCGTGGTCGCGTCAGAGCTGCGCCGTTTCAAGGAAGCTGCACCTTGACACGGAAAAAGCGGCTGGCACCATTGGTCGGTGCCCACACAGGATCACCCAGCGCGGACCGTCCTTCGACGGTGTAGACGCGCGCGGGACCGAGATCAGGCGTCCAGCCTACCGTCAACTGTCCGTTCTCCTCCGCAATCGTCGCCATGAAAACGGACGCGCCGTCCATGGGGTTACTCCCCGCCACATACTCCTGCCACGTCAGGCGTCCGTCTTGATCCGGATCCCCACTTGCAGCGGACTCATAATCGTTGCCGCTGACGAGGCCTTCGAAGCCATCGAGCCAAGCATACGGCACCGCAACCGGTGTTGTCGTTGTCGCCGTCTGTGAAGGCACCCACTCGAGCATATCCAGCGCCCCGCCGGCCATCACCATCGTGGCATTGTCATTTTTGACATAGGCCCAGCGCACGGTGTGCGTACCGGCTGGCAGCGAGAGCGAGCGTGGCCCCCATGCCTCTTCACCCCACAGAGAACCGGCCTGGCGAACCCCATCCACATACACGCTCAGAAGGTTCCAGCGGGCACGCGAAGAGACTGCCCAAGAAAACGTCAGCGTGCCGGGGCCCGTGAAGGCGGTCTCCACCCAGGCCACGGTCGAGTCGGTCAGCGGACCGCTCACCGCGACCTCCTCATGCTCACCCACCTCTGCGGTAAGCTGCCACAGCGCATAGCCGCCGGCCGTGAAGCCGTAGCCGTCCATCGCGAAGGCGTTGGTTTGCACCACCGGCCATTCACCCAGAAACTCGTCCCGCCATGCAGCCTGGCTCATGTCGGGCAAGATGCCAGCCATCGTCGGATCCGCAAACGACCCCAGCACGATCTCATCATCATTCGTCAACGACGGCACATGCGCGCGCGTCAGATAGGGCATGGCAAAGAAAGCCCCGGCCATCACGGAGCGCGTGCGGCCGTCCAGCGTGATGCTTTGCGGCGCATCGAGGGATGCACGCGCCTCGGCAAGGCGCTGCCGCGCCCGGGATTGCTCGTTGGTTTCTGCCGGGGCGTACTCGATGAAGTGCATCGCCGTGTCCGTGCGCCCGGTAATCGCGGCGTCCGCCGCAAGCGCCCAGTCCAAGGACAGGCGCACCGCGTCACGCGCCATCGCCAGCGATGCGGGATCACGCACGGCATTCAACGCGGCGGAATGGTCTTGCATAAAGGATGTTTTCGGCGATCGGTCTGTTTCAGTCGATTTCGGTCGATTTCAGTTTTCAGTTTGTTCGGGTGCGGACTTGACTTACATACGCCGCACGTACGATAATTATCGGCGGTGTGATGTATATCCTATTTTACGTATAGGAGTCGTTATGAAGTCAGTCGTATCAGGCTATGTTCCGTTGATGTTCGCCTCGTTTCTTGCCGTGATGACGGCTTTGACGGTGTGCGGTGCGCATATTTTCGATGGTGACGGCTCCGATGAGGCAGGCTTTGTTCCGCCGCCGCCCCGCAAGGAGATCCCGCCGCCCCCCGCCAACATGGCAGGCGGCGAAACGTTTATCCCCTATCCGCCGCCGCCGGCCACGCCAGCCTCGCGGTCCGAAAAAAAGAATCCGCCCAAGCCTCCGACGATGTTCACCAAGTTAACCTCTCAATATGGCGAGCAGGATTGGAACGCCCGTCCGAACGACTTAAACAACCTGCTAAAGTCACTCAAAGGCATGGCGGAGGTCGATTACGACTTCGAGGCCAAGTCATTTGCGGAGATCGACGCGGACCCTGACCAGAACCCGATCCTCTACCGCTCAGGGCACTACCACTGGAGCCTGAACGACGAGGAGAAGAAGAAACTGCGCGAGTATCTGCTGCGCGGCGGAACGATCATCTTAAATGCCGGCATGGGATCGAAGCCCTTCTACGACTCCGCGATTAAGGTGCTCAATGAGGTGTTTCCTGAAGCGCCGGTTAGGCGGCTCAGTCCGGACCATCCGATTTTCCACGCCTACTACAGCCTCGACCGCGTGAATTACCGTCCCGGGGTCCGCTCGCTGTTTAACGGCAACGAGCCGTGGCTTGACGGCGTCACGATCGACTGCCGCACGGTCGCGATTGTCTCCCGCTTCGGCATGGAGGTGGGCTGGGACCCGCTCGAGGACGACGCCATCATCGCCTATGAGCCGGAGTCCGCCCAGCAACTCGGCATGAACATCCTGAGCTACGCCAGCGCGATGCGCAACTGGACACTGGAAAACATGAAGAAGACCCGCTTTGAGGATGCCAAGCAGGTGTCGGTGGCCGGTTCGATGAACATTGCCCAGGTCATCTACGACGGCGAATGGAAAACCCGTCACGTGGGCCTTTCGGTGCTGCTATCACAGTACAATGTCAAAACTGGTGTTCCGGTGAAATTTTCGACCAAGGAACTCCGTATGACGGACCCCAAGTTGTTCGACGCCCCGGTGCTCTACCTGACAGGTCATGAATCATTCACGTTGAAACCGGATGAGATCACGGCGCTGCGCAACTATCTGACCCATGGCGGCCTGCTGATTGCAGAGGCCTGCTGCGGGCGCAAGGCGTTTGATGTCTCGTTCCGCGAGAATATGGCCCGCGTGTTGCCCGGCACGTCCTTCAGCGCACTGCGCAGCGGCCACCCGCTCTTCAGGATGCCAAACGACATCTCGAGCATGAAAGTCACGCCGGCGCTGGCCAAGAGTTACAACAACGCCCCGGCGATTGCACCGCAGGTGCTGACGATCGAAGTCGACGGTAACCCGGCCGTCATCTACAGCCCGATCGGCATGGCTGGTGCTTGGGAACTCTCGCCCAACAAGTACTGCAACAGTTACCTCGAGGACGACGCGCTCAAGCTTGGCGTGAACATCCTGATGTACTCCAGCACGCGCTAATCTCGTCCATGCCTTCATTCGACATGTCATACACCCTGCATCGGACCGCGGCACTCTTAGGCGCCGCGGTTTTTCTGGCCGTCTGCGCGCGGGCGGCAACGCCGCAGGAAGAGGCCTTTCTCAAGGCATGGGGGGCGCATGCCCGCACCCCGAACGACCACAAGGCGGTCATCGAGGCCTGTCAGAGCGTCATGGACAAAAGCTCGACGTTGGGCGAGTTCCTGCCGGCGGTCAAAACGCTGGCCGCCTGGCACCTGCTGGCCGGCGGCATGCAGGCCGATGCGGTCCGAATCTTCGAAAGCGCGGTAACCGAAGACAAGGCGGGGCGCCCGATCGCGCGGTTTGCCGACATCATGGCCCGCCGTTGGCTGACGCGTATCGACCACGCCAAGGTCGAGATTGCGCTCAAGACGTATTACGCCGAGAACGTCGAATATCCTTCCAGCCTTGCACCGCTGCTCAACCTTCCGGCCGGGAAGGCACCCCCCAAAAACGATCGCTTCGGCGACCCGTGGGCATACAAGATCGAGCCCTTCAGCCGCCTCTCCGGCTTGGCCAACCAACGCTATTCGCTCTTCAGCAAGAGCATGGGCAACAAGCTCACAAAACTCACGGCATGGCCGCTCGACCGGTACGGCAGCCCAAAAAGCGCCGCGATCCTCGGACGCAAGACCGCGAACCCGATCAGCGTAGAGTTTGAAACGGTCACCGAGGTCGGCACGCAACGCGGCGTCGCGACCGAGAACGGCCTGATCAACGGCATCCGCTTTCTGAAGCTTGATTCCGACGGACGCTTCGCATTGATGATCGACAGCGAGTGTGACTATTGGGTGGTCGCGACCCCTGCAAGGAGCCGCTGATGAGCAAAGAAGGAATCTCCGCCTACCTCACGCCCGCCCAGATGTCGAAGCTTAATCGCCTCGCCCTCAACTCACGTTATGTCGTGGAAGGCACGCTCGCCGGTCGTCACCGCAGCGCACAGAAAGGCGCCAGCACCGAATTCGCTGACCACCGATCCTACATGCCGGGTGACGACCTCAAGCGCATCGACTGGAAAGTCTTGGGGCGAACCGACAAGTATTATATCCGCCGTTATCAGGACGAGACGAATCTGCGCGTCTACCTGCTCGTGGACCGCAGCGGCTCCATGGGATACACCTCCGCCGAGCATCCGACCAAATTCAATTACGCCTGCACGCTCGCGGCCGCGCTCGGTTACGTGGTCCTCAAATCCCGCGACGCGGTCGGCATGTACATCTATGGCGAGAAGATGGATGCTGCTTTGCCCTGTAAAAACTCGTTCAACGAGCTCAATAACGCGCTGAAAATCCTGCAAGGCTACAAGCCGGCGCAAGGCACGGCAGGTGCGGATGTCATGCACCAGATCGCCGAATCGATCAACCGTCGTGCCATGGTGATCATCATTTCTGACCTGCTTGACGACCAACCCGAGATCATCAAGGCGGTCGCGCACTTCCGTAAAAACCTCCACGACGTCATCGTTTTCCACACGCTTGACCCGGTCGAGCTGAATCTCGACCTCAAGCGCGGCGCCGAATTCGAAGATCTGGAAACCGGCGAACGGATGATCGCCGACCCGCGCGCCATGTCCAAAGAGTACAAAGACCTGATGGGCCAGTTTATCGAGGACTACCGCAAGGCCTGCTCTGAAATGAAAGTGGATTACCGCCTCGTTAAAACCGATGAGCCGGTCGACACCTTTGTCCGTGCCTACCTGGAGGAACGCAAGCGCCTTTCGCGCTGACCCCCTGTGACGTTTAATTCCTTTTCTTAACACCCCATGCTCGTTTTCGCCAATCCAGCTTTCTTGTGGGCCTTGACGGCCGCCGCGATCCCGCTGATGCTGCACATGTTCCAGCGCCGCCGCACGGTCGTCACACCGTTCCCGACCCTGCGCTTCCTTAAGGCCGCGCAGAAACGCTCGTCCAGCCGGGTGCGTTTCGAAAATTTCCTGCTGTGGCTGCTGCGCACCCTGTTGTTGCTGATGATCGGCTTTGCTTTCGCCCTGCCGGTGCTGCGCTCCACCACCGGCGGTTCCTGGCTGAGCCGGACGCGCCGTGATGTCGCGATCGTGATCGACGCCTCATACAGCATGAATTATGAACTGGACCGAGGCAAGATCTTTGCCGTCTGCAAAGATGCCGCAGTCAGCATTGTCAACGGGCTCTTCGCCGGCGATCGCGTGTGCGTCTACGTGGCGGCCGACACGCCGATCCCGGTCATCGAGAAACCGACTACCGAGCATGCGACCGTCGTGCAGGCGATTCAGGCCCTCGCCTGCCAGCATGGCTCCAGCAAACTGGACGAGGCTGTCGCACTGGCCCTTCACACGCTCGAACAGCAGGACGGACGGCGCGAACGCGAGGTTTACATCCTCACCGACGGCCAGGCTTTGGCCTGGCAAGGTTTCCGTGACGCGCCCCCGGAGGAATCCGCAAGCGGCGACGACCGAGCCCGGATCACGCGCGAACAGCGCGACAAGGTCTCTTTCTTTGCGTTGCTGGCCGGTGCGCTGCAACCTGACAACGCCTGCCCCACCGATGTCAAGGTCTCGCCCGCCTTGATGCTGGCCGGTCAGACCGCGCGCCTGAATGTCCGCGTCGGCCGTACCGGCGCAGCCAAGCAGGTCACGGTCGCCGTGGACATCGCGGGACAGGAGCGCGGCCGCCGCAGCATCTCAACAGAAGCTGACGCCGAGGCCACGGTCGATTTTGTGCTCAGCGGACTTGAGCCGGGTATCCATATCGCCACCGTGACCACGCCGCAGGACGCGCTGCCAGAAGACGACGCCTTTCAATTCCTGATCCGCGTGCGTAAGCAGCTCCCCGTTTTGATCGCCGGCCCCCAAGACGCCACGCGCTACCTTAGGGCCGCGCTGGCTCCCGGCGCCGCAGACGAGAGCGTCAAGCAGGCAGAAGCGACCGAGATCGCGCAGATCGACCTTCGCGATTACCAGGCACTGTTTCTCTGCGATGCCTTCCCGCTGGATGGGCAGACCGTTTTGCGTGTCGAGGAGTACGCAAAGAACGGCGGCGTGGTCGTGGTGTTTCCCGGCTATCGTGCGCAAGCCAGTGCCTACACCGAATTGAAGATCTTGCCGGCTTTCCCGGTCAGCACCGTCGACATCCCCGTCGAGCTGGCCGCGCGCCCGCTTAAGCGTATTCCGAATCAAGAGGGGCAAGTGGTCACCTTCAGCCTCCCCCTGCCGCCCGGCACAGTGCCGACCGTGGCCCTCAAACGAGTGATGACGCTGGGCGAACTCCAAGAGGGTGCTGCCGTGCTGGTCACGGCTGGCGACGACCAGCCCTTCATGGCCGGCCGTGCCGTCGGTCGCGGTCGGGTCTTCCTCTTTACCGTCGGCGCGAACCGCGACTGGAGCACCTTCCCGCTCACCGCTTTCTTTCTGCCGGTCGTGCACCAGCTCATCCGCCAAGGCGCGGGCGCGTCCGTCCAGCCGCCGCACCTCACCCTGGGCGCACATCTGCCAGTCAACGAGGCTGTTCCCAATTACCGCGACGACGACGCGATCAGCATGCCGTCCGGTTTGCCTTTAGCGATTAAGGACAACGGCAACCGGATCTTCTTCATCGACACCCTGCCCGAGCCAGGAATCTACACGCGCGCCAAGGCCGGAGCGGCCCAACCGGAGCCCGTGCTGGCCGTCAACACCGATCGTTTCGAATCGCGCCTGACCCCTGCCGCACCGGATGAACTGGCCGAATGGACCGGCTTTAAAAAATGGTTGGCCGCCAGCGATCCCGAAGAGCTGCTGCGCCTGATTGACGAACACCGCAACGGACGCTCCCTTGCCGAAATCTTCCTCTGGCTTGCGCTGTTGCTCGCCCTGCTCGAATGGTGGATCGCGAACCGGGCGTTGCGCACTCAAACCGGCGCGACGGAAAAAATGAAGGTCGACCTCGCCGGCAAAGTCGTAACCTCCTGATGACACACCCCGCTTACACGCCAGACTTCTGATATGCCTACCGCAGAATGGATTTTTGAAAACAGCATCTCGGGCGCCATGATCCTCTTGGCGCTCGTAGGTTCGCTTGCCGTCGTGGCCTATGCCGCGTGGCGTTATCTGCCGCGCTCGTCGACCGGCTTCACCCTGGTCGGCTTGCGCCTGCTGTTTCTGCTGGCTTTTTTCTGGGTGCTGCTGCTGCCCGGCAAGAAAAGCGCGCTCACCGAAGTCATCAAGCCACGTTTCATTGTACTGCTGGATGTTTCCGGCTCTATGAGCCAAAGCGCCGATGCAAGTGCCCCGCGCACCCGCTGGGAGTCGGCCATGGCGCTGCTGAACGAGGCTGGCTGGATGAAAAAGCTGCGGGCCTCTTGCTTGCTTGAGGTCTATCCCTTCCACGCTGACCTCGACTCGCCTGTCGGTCTCGACCAGCTTGGAGCGCTCAAACCCGACGGGAAATCCTCGCACCTCAACCTGAGCCTCAACCGTCTTTTTGAACGCTTGCGCGGCCAGGAGCTGGCCGGTGTTCTGGTGTTGACGGACGCGATCGACACGCGTGAGAAGAAAGACACATGGGCTGAACTGACATGGCCGGCACCCCTCTACGTGGCCGAACTTGAAAAGCCCGGCCTGCCCGACGACAAGCCCGACATGCGTGTGGATATGGTCGACACGCCGCGCCGCGCGATCGTCTGCTGGGACACGGCGATGTCGGTCACGGTCGCCGGTCAGGGCGGCAAGGGCGAGCCGTTTCAGGTTCAACTGATCAAAACCGGCAAAGAGGTCGACAAAGTTGCGGTCCAGCTTCCGCCAGAGGGCGGCAGCCGAGAGGTGCAATTCAAGCTCCCCCACCCCGAAGTGGGCACCGAAACCTACACCGTACGTATTCCTGTCCTGCCCGGCGAGGTGCAGACCAATGACAACGAGATGGTTGTTGCCGTGGATGTCTTGGATGCCAAAAACCGCGTGCTGTTCCTCGAGGACGTACCTCGTTTCGAAAGCAAACACTTCGCCCGCTCCCTGTTCGCCAACAAGGATATCACGCCGCTCGCATTCTTCCAAATGCCCAGCCGCACCGCCCCCGGCACCAAAGAGTGGATCGCGTACGGCGATCGCCAAGGGCTCGTCTTCGACCTCACACCGGAGCAGCTCAGCCTCAACAAAATTATCGTTCTCGGCGATTTCGATGCCGAAGCGCTCTCGGCTGAGCACTGCCGCGCGATCTTGGGTTTTGTTGAGAAAGGCGGCAGCCTGATCCTTCTCGGCGGGCAGAAGCTGTGGGGGGCGGCCGGTATCGCTCAAACCGAGCTCGCCAAACTGCTGCCGTTCACGCGCGCCGGCGCACCGGCGCTGGAGGGTAAATTCAACGTCGCGTGGACCGCAGAAGGGCGCGCCCATCCCGCGCTGGCCAACAATCCCGATATGCCGTCGGTCTTGCCGCCCGTTCTTTCCGTTTTCTCCGGCGTCACCCTTTCTGGCGGCGCTTTCGCGTTGGCCGAAGCTCAGACCGACAGCGGCTCCCACCCGCTCCTGGTCTCGCGCGTCTATGGTCAGGGCAAAGTGCTGGCGGTGCTGACCGACTCTCTCTGGCGCTGGGTCATGCAGCCCGGCGAGGACAAGCCTTACCCGAAATTCTGGCGCCAGATCGTGCAGTGGATGTCGCCTTCTGAAAGTGACCTCGACAACTATCACCTCGAACTTTTCACCGATGCCGGCACCATTGCCGTCGGAGACCCCGCGATCCTGCAAAGCCGTCTGGTCATTCCGCCCAATGAGACCCGCAAGAACTGGAAGGTGTCATGTGAGATCACAACGCCCTCTGACCGCATCATTCCGCTGTCCATGTCCGGCCGCACGATCCAGGCTGCGGGCGGCGCAGATCTCCCCGGTTATGTCGCCGAGTTCGTTCCGAACGAACCCGGCAATTACCGCGCCATGGCGACGGTCGAGATCGACGGCAAAAAAATAGTATCCACCCCGTGCCTTTTCACGGTTCGTGCGACTTCGCAAGAGATGGTGCTGAAGCCCATCAACGCCAACGTATTGAAAGCGCTGGCCCGTTCGAGCGGCGGGCGCTACGGCACGCCGGAAGAGATCGACACCACCCTTCAGGACTTGCGCGTCAACGAGCGGCGCGAACGCAAGCTCGAGTACCGTTCGCTCTGGCAAACCCCTTTCGTGCTGGCTTGTCTGATCGCGTTATTGGCGATAGAATGGGTGACACGCAAATTGAAAAACATGTCGTAAGCGAAAACGCAAGGAGACGCCATGCACGCCACAAAGACTCTCTCTTGGACAACGGCATTGATCTTCAGCCTCTGCGCGGCACACTCCGCGTACGCGCAGAAGAACAAGCCTGAAGAATTGAACCTTGTCAAAAACGGGCATTTCGATGACCCGAGTGATCCGCTCAACCATTGGCTCTATGTCTTCGACCATAACAAGCACTACCTGAAAAACCACACCTACGTGTCGGTGGTGGAAGACAAAGCGTCCATGCGACCGCATGTGCTGCGCCTGGACGCCACGGTCCACACGGTGTGTATCAACCAAGGCGTGCAGGTTTACACGGCCCCCATCCGCTTCGATCCCAAAAAGAAATACATGATTTCGCTCTCGGCACGATCGATCGGCACGACAGGCGGGCCGGGCCCCAAGTGCCGCATCTATCCGATCGGTTACCGGTGGCATCCGCGCGCGGTCAAAAGCAACAATCCCTCTTTCGCCGACCTGCGCGAAGCCGTGCGCTTCCAAGTCATCTACTTTAACAACGCCGACACCGGGGAGTTTTCACATGTGCCGTGGAAGCGGGTTGAACGTGTCATCCCGACGTTCGGGCGCTCCGAGTTGCAGCAGAGCCATTTGGAAAATTGCGAGTGGCTGATGCTCAAGATCCTTGCGCTTGACGCCACCGGTGTGGATAAGTGCAACACCGGTTATCTCTACGTCGATGATGTCAAGATCGTGGAGATCGGCCTGGCCGACGAGGTCAAGATCTCGGCCGGCGCGGCCACCAAGGGATTCGACGGCAAGTCGTGGACGGGAAGCAAGCCGGGTGAAACAAAACCCTTCGTGCCGATCGGCGGCCCCAAGCCCTCGCGCAAGACGAAGTAGCGCGTCATTCACCCGCTTCCAAAGACGGTGCCACATCCAGCCGCATGGCCTCCTCGCCGGCGACCCCGACGCCCATGCCGGCCAAGCCGGCGATCATTGCGGCATTGTCGCCGCAGAAACGGGGCTCCGCCATCAGCAGCGTCACGCCGGCATCCGCCGCCACTTCGTGCAGCCGTTCGCGCAGGCGGCGATTGAGCGAGACACCGCCGCCAACCGCCAGGGCACGGCAACGGGAGCCGCGCAGCGCGCGCGCGCTGCGTTCAGCCAGAGCCTCCACAATGGCTTCCTGATACGCGGCCGCGATCTGCGCCACCTCGGCTTCATCACGCGGCGGGTGCTCGCGCAGCCGGTACATCAGGGCGGTCTTGAGTCCGCTGAAGCTCACGCACAGCTCGGCGCGCATGTCGCCGAGCGCCGGATTGCCCGGCCTCGGGCTGCCTTTGGGAAACGCCACGGCATCGCGCCGCGCGGCCTGGCGCGCGACACGGTCAATCGCCGGCCCCCCGGGATAGCCCAACCCCAGCAGCTTCGCGGCCTTGTCAAACGCCTCGCCCGCCGCATCGTCGAGCGTCTGGCCGATGATCCGGTAGCTTCCGGGGCGATCCGAGTCGATCCAGCAGGTGTGTCCGCCCGAAACCACAAGTCCCAGCAACGGCCCGACTTCCGACGGATCCGGCGCCGACGGGTCCAGAAAAACCGAGTGCAGATGCGCCTCGATATGATTGATTCCTATCAGCGGTTTGCCCAGCCGCAGCGCCAGCCCCTTAGCAGCCGAGAGCCCGACGATCAGCGAACTGGCGAGACCAGGGCCATAGGTCACGGCGACCGCATCGATCTGTCTCCACCATTCAGGCAAAACCGGACCGCAGCCGGCACCGGGCTCAAACGCCTCGCGCACGGCCTCGCCGATCACCCCGCCGATCTTCTCGACATGACTCCGTGACGCGATCTCCGGCACCACGCCACCATAGGGC
The DNA here is from genome assembly GCA_002071025.1 of Verrucomicrobia bacterium ADurb.Bin070. Taxonomy (GTDB): domain Bacteria; phylum Verrucomicrobiota; class Kiritimatiellia; order RFP12; family UBA1067; genus DUPH01. The sequence goes on from MWEJ01000039.1 coordinate 12,151, forward strand.
TGGTGCAGGGGGACCTGGCTGAAAATCACACTGGAACGCACGCGCCTGCCATCCTCCACCACGGCGGCAGCGGACTCATCGCAGGATGTCTCAATCCCCAAAACAAGCATGGTCCGAACTCCCCCTCCCCTCACCCGTTGTTCAGAATGCGCGCGCTCTTCAGCAGTTCTTGTGCGCGTTCCAACTGCATGTCGCGGACCTCGTTGACCATATTTGTCATGCCGCTGCTTGCCGCGCCCGGCATCTCTTCAAACAAGCGCCGCATTTGCGTTTGACGCCAAGCGCTTTTCGACACCGGCACCTCAACATCCGGCACGATGCCTTTACCGTGGATCATCGCACCATCCGGCGTGTAATAATAGCCCGTCGTCAACCTCACCGCGCACTCAGGGCGCAGCGCCAATTTGATCACATTCTGCACCGATGCCTTGCCGTAGGTGGTTTCGCCAACCAACACGGCCCGCTTGTGCGCTTTGAGTGCGCCGGCCACGATTTCAGCCGCGCTCGCGCTGCCGCCGTTCACCAGCACCGCGAGCGGTATCTGCGCAAATCTGTTCTTGCACGGGCCCGCGTCAAAGCGCTGTTGCGGTTTCTCGCCGTCCCGCCCGCGCACGCTGACGATTTCCGCGCCGCGTTCCAAGACCTGCTCGGTCACGGCCACCGCCGACTCCAGCAACCCGCCCGGGTTATCGCGCAGATCCAAGATTAGCCCCTTGACTTTGGCTTGTTCCAACCGCGCCATCGCCTGCGCGAAATCCTCGCCCGCATGCTCGCTGAACTGCGTGATGCGCAGATAGCCGATGCCGTCGCCCAATTCACGCACGCCTTTGACGCTGGCCAGCTTGATGTCATCGCGCACCAGAGCCACATCGACCGTTTCACCATTCGCGCGCTCGACCGTCACCTTGACCTCGGAGCCCTTTTCGCCGCGCATAGCCTTGACGGCGTCATCCATCGAGACGCCTGACATCTTTTTGCCATCGACCGCCCTGATCGTATCGCCCGCGTGGATGCCGGCTTTGAACGCCGGCGAGTCTTCAATCGGCGCGATCACTTTGACGCCGTCCTTCTCCAGGCCGACACTGACGCCGATGCCCCCGAACGAACCGCGCGTCTCCTCCTCCAGAACGGCCAGCGGTTTCGGCGGCAGGAACGAGGAATTGGGATCCAGTCCGAGCAGCATACCATCGATCGCACCATAAACGATCTCCTGCAGCGGAACCTCCTCCACATAATGTCGCTGTACCAGCAACAGCGCTTCAGTCAGCACCGCGAGGTCATCATACGCCGCCACATCGGCATCCGCCTGCGGGGCATCAACTTGCGGCGCATCGCACCGCGTCGACGCGCACCCCAGCGTCACGCCCACCGCAACCATGACCCCAAACGTTTGCCAGCATCTTCTCATCACGTGTCCCTTCCCCGTGCGCCCCGCGCTTCATCTGCGCACCGTTCACCAAAATTTCCACCACGGTTTTTTCTCACCTTTGCGCTCGTCTGCGCCTTCGCCATACAGGGCATTAACCCGTTGCGAGGCGGAGATTTCAGGATCCACCAGCGAGTTGCGCTCGATGACCTCAACAGCATCCGGCAGCGACCACAGCACCGTCCGAAGGAAAGCGTCCTGTGTCGCCCGGTGAATCACGGTCACCTCACCTTCCGGCGAAATGTCAAGCTTGGGCGGCGTGGCGCGCATCAGCGTGCCGAGATCGATCGAATCCCAGATCCGCTCACCGGGATCGTCTTCGATACGCAAGAAAAGCCGGTCTTCCTGATTGCGGTGCCAAAAGACCAGCTTGAACTGACGCTTGAGCTGGTCATGGTTGACAAACATCTGCACGCCTCCACCGAGCGACATGCCCGGCACCACGTCAAAGCTCTTTTTGACCGACTCATAGCGCATGCCGCGGTGCACGAGAACCACCCGCGCCATGTATTTGCCCTCCTGTTCAAGCGAAAACCACTTGTCGAGTGCGAAGCGGCGCTGTGCCGTCTCCCCTGGCTTTAACGTGAACGGCGCGACAACCGGATCCTCGCGGTACGGGGGCAACTCATTGCCCCCCCCCCTGGAAATCTCCACCAACAAAACCGACGTCGACCCAGGAGCACCGACATCGACCTGGTCTCGCGTCGCATTCAACAGGTCGACCTGAACCACAACCGGTTCGCCGACAACAAATACCGAATACGCCAGCGTCAGCTTGACGTCAAACTGCTGCGCACGCGCAGCAACCGCCAGCAGCACCGTGCTGACGACACCTGCCAATCCCGATCCTCGTTTCATGACGCACACTCCTCTGACCATACCGTACCCTCTGCCCGCGCCTCCAGCCTGACCCTGAGACCGTCATAGCTCACCCGCACCCCGAACGGCAACGCACCGGCCAGCGCATCATGATCCAGATCGTGGCACAGATGGATCAAATACGCGGCCCGAGGCGCAATCTGCGCCAGCAACGCAAGACTCTCTTCAACACAGATGTGAGAGGGATGCGGCCGGTAGCGCAACGCATCCAAAATCATGACATCCACGCCGACCAACCGCCTGACCGTCGCTGCCGGCATCTCGTGGCAATCCGGCACATATCCCACACGCAGCGCACCGGCCTCCAGCAGGTAGCCAGTCATCTTGCGCCCGTGCCGCACATCCAGCGGCGTGAGCCGAACATCCCCGACTTGGAAAGGCCCCATGACCTCGACAAAATCGACCAGCGGCCGATACAGGCCCTGCGGAGAAGGACGGTTCCCGATGTAATTGAACACGCGCTGCACATCATTCAGCGTCTCGGCATCACCGTACGCCGGAATCACTTTGCCGCTCAAGGTGTTGAAGCGGCGGATGTCGTCGAACCCGAAGATATGGTCGGCATGCGCATGCGTGAACACAACGGCGTCCAGCCGCTCGATACGGAAATCCAGCATCTGCTGACGGAAATCCGGTGGCGTGTCGATCACCAGGGCAACCTTCTTCGTCTTCACATACAGGCTCGTGCGCCGCCGGATATTGCGCGGATTCGCTGACGAACACACCGGACAATGACAACCGATCATGGGAATGCCGACCGATGTTCCCGTCCCCAGAAAAGTCAATTCCATAGACATCGCGGTTAGTATAACACAACCCTTCCGCCGCACCCAAGGAGGAGTTGGCATATAGGCAATAACGGCCTCTTACGCGCGCGGATGGGCCTTGCCATACTCGTCCTTGAGGCGTTCGATCGAGACATGCGTGTAGATCTGCGTGGTCGACAGGCTGGCATGGCCGAGCATATCTTGGACGCTGCGCAAATCGGCCCCGGCGTCCAGCAAATGCGTGGCGAAACTGTGGCGCAGTTTGTGGGGCGTGATCTCAGGAGGCAGCCCCGCAGCCTTAAGCCATTTTTTCATCTGGCGCTCGATCGAGCGCGGCGTGAGCGCACCGCCCTTGGCATTGAGAAACAGCGGGGCACTGACGCCGTCCGCATCCGGCCACAGCAGGCCCGCCTGCCCCCGCAGCGCCTGCAACGCGCGGCAGGCCGGCCCGCCCAGCACGCACAGCCGCTGCTTGCGGCCCTTGCCCTCGACAATCGTCGTGCCTTGCTCAAAGCGGATGTCGCCCCAACGCAGCGCGGCGATCTCACTGATGCGGCAGCCGGTACTGTAGAGCGCTTCGAACACGGCGGTGTCGCGCAGCGCCGCATATTCTGCGGCGGGCGTCACCACGCCGTGCCGCGCACGGCTGGCGGCCAGCGCAGCCAACGGCGCAGCCAGCAGGGCCTCCACGTCCTTGACGCCCAGCACCGACGGCAGGCGCCGCCCCAGGCGCGGCCCGTGCAGACCCGCGAACGGATTGCCCGGCACCGTCCCCTCGCGTTCCAGATACCGGTAAAAGGCGCGCAGCGAGGAGAGCTTGCGGCGCGTGGTCGGCGGCGACCAGCCTGCGCGGTGAAAGGCCACCAGAAAGGCGCGCGCCTGGTCACGCGACGGCGCGCACCAGGCGAAAGGCGGCTTCACGGCGGCGTCCGGCCACAGGTATGCGGCAAACTGCCCGATGTCCTGCACGTAGCCGGCCACCGTGTGGTCCGAGGCATTGCGCTCCGCCCGCAGGAAGGTGACAAAACGCGCGACCTCCGCATCGTCCGCAGCGTCGGCACGATTCGGCAGCGGCTCCGGTGGCGTGTCGCCGCCGATCCTGACCTCCAGATCCACGTATCCTTCGGCGTCCACAGCGAAACTCCTTGGCGCGCTGACCGACGGCCGTCCGTCACTCTTGCGTCGCGTGTGCCGCGCGCCTGCCATCCTTTTCGCCTTTGCCCTTCTTGTTCAGGCCAAGCTGTTCGGCCAGACGCTCGAATTCAGGAATCTGGCTCTTGTACCGGAAGACCATGCGTTTCATGGCATAGCGCTGGCGGGGCGAGAGGGATTTCTTGCGCCCATACTGCTCCTCCAGACTGGTGAAGAAAACATGATCGTCAAACGTCATCTTGCCGCGCGTCACCGGCTCCTGCCAGGTGGTGACATGGCGCAGCATCTCCAGCAACTGAGGGCTCTCGGTGTCCGGCTGCATTTCCTCCGCGCCGGCGGCCAGCCCCAGCTCCTGCTTGATCTGGTCAAACTGCGCGATCTGCGCCGCGTTCTGCACAATGATGCGGTCGATCGCCGCGAGTTGCCGTTCGCTCAGCTTGCGCCCCGATTCCATCTGCTGACGTAACGAGTCAATAAAGGCCGTCTGGCTCTCGGAGAACGCCAGCTCTTTCAGCACCTCGAAGCGGCGCATCGCCACCTCATTGCTCGGGGCCGCCTGATCCTTGGCCACCTCCTCTTCAAAG
>MWEJ01000040.1 GCA_002071025.1 Verrucomicrobia bacterium ADurb.Bin070
CGAGGACACCATCCTCTGCGCCGACATCGTGCTCGGCCAGAAACGGCGCATCGTCTACGATCCCTGGGTGCAGGTTTTCCACCACCGCCGGCCGCTCTTCGGCCCGCATCTGCGCCAGATCGGCCGCTACGCCCTGCACCGCGGCCACTTCGCCAAACGCTTCCCCGCCACCTCGCTGCGCCTCAGCTACCTGATCCCCTCTCTCTTCGTGCTGGGCCTCGTCGCCGGCGCCGCGTTGGCCTGCCTCCATCCCTGGCTGCGTATCGCCTACCTCGCCTCGCTCGCGTGCTACGGGCTGGCCACCTTCCTCGCTTCGGCTTCGCTTTCGCCCTCGCTCTGGCTGATGACCTGGCTCGGCGTCATGGCCACACATCTGGTTTACGGCGCGCGCTTCGCCCAAGGACTGCTCGCGCGCCGCATGCCCTGCGAGGTCGCCGCCTTCGACCATCCCTCGGAAACCAAGTCCGGCGTTTAGTCGGACGGAGTTGTCGTTACAGGTTACACGTTGAGCGTTGGGCGTCCAGCGCTGATCCAATCTAAGGAGTCCATATGCGTACCATCGGTCTCGTCCATGCCTTCCGCGTTCGGCGTCCCACATTCGGCGTTGAGCGTTCCATTCCCCCGCGCCTCCATTTCCGCTGCGCGGCTGGTGTGCTGGTTCTTCTCCTTCTTGCCTGCGCCGCCGGTCCTCTGTTCGCGCAACGCGCGGCCGAACCGACGCCGGACGCCGTCGCCGCCGCGCTGCGCCAAGCACCGCCCGCCCACCCGCGCCTGTTCGCCGATGCCGCCGGCTTTGCCGCGCTGAAAGAAAACGCCGCCGCTGATACCTTCGCGCGCGCCGCGCTCGGCCGCCTGCTGCACGATGCCGACCAGATGCTCGCGCTGCCGCCCAACACGCGCAAGATGGAGGGGCGCCGCCTGCTCGGCGTCTCGCGCAGTGTCCTTCACCGCGTCTCCACCCTCGCCATGGCCTACCGCCTCGGCGGCAATCCCGCCCACCGCGACCGCTGCGCCGCCGAGATGCTGGCCGCCGCCGCCTTCACCGACTGGAATCCCTCGCACTTTCTCGACGTGGCCGAGATGTCTCTCGCGCTGGCCGTCGGCTACGATTGGCTGTATCACGATCTCGCCCCCGCCACCCGCGACACCCTGGCCGCCGCCCTCACGGAAAAGGGATTGCGCACCTCGCTCAAACATACCGGTTGGGTCAAGGCCAGCAACAACTGGGGCCAAGTCTGCCACGCTGGCATGCTGGCCGCGGCGTTGGCCCTGCAGGAGCGCGACGAGGCGCTCGCCATCCAGATCGCACACCGCGCCATCGTGAACCTGCCGCGTTCCATGCGCGCCTTCGCGCCCAAAGGCTGCTATCCCGAAGGCCCGGGATACTGGTCGTACGGCACCGACTTCAACGTGCTGGCCCTCGCGTTGCTCGAAGGCGTTCTCGGCTCCGATTTCGGCCTGACCGCCCTGCCCGGCTTTGCCGCTACCGCCGACTATCCCGACCTCGTGACCGGCCCCTCAGGCATGACCTTCAACTACGCGGACGGCGGCATGGGACGCGACACCGATTGCGCCACCTGGTGGTTTGCCCGGCGCTTCGACCGTCCCGACCTGCTCGCCTACTTTGAAAAAGAGGCCTTCCTGCGCCACTGCGCGGCACGCCCCGCCGCTCCAGGCCGGCGCGCCAACCGTCTCTTCGCCTTCACGCTGTTCTGGCTGCGGCCCGTTCCGGAGGGCACCGTGCCGCGCGCGCCGCTCGCCTGGCACTCTGAAGGCCCCGTCCCCATCACCATCCAGCGCACCGTTTGGGACAACCCGACCGCGCTGTTCGTCGGCCTGAAAGCCGGCTCGCCCTCCGCGCCGCACGGCCACATGGACGCGGGCTCGTTCGTGCTCGACGCCGAAGGGATCCGCTGGGCCTACGATCTCGGCGCCGAAAGCTACCACGGCATTGAGTCGCGCGGCATGAACCTCTGGAGCAGCGCACAGACCTCCGACCGCTGGCGCATCTTCCGCCTGAGCAGCCACAGCCACAACACGCTGGTGATCGACGGCCAGCCCCAGCTCGCCAAAGGCAACGCCGTGGTCCGCTCCTTTCGGGAAGGGCCTGAATCCGAAGCCGTGCTCGACCTCACGCCGGTCTACACGAACGCATCAAAGGTGGTGCGAACCGGCACGCTGCTCGCGAGCGGCGCGTACCGGCTGACCGACACGCTTGAGGGACTGCGTCCCGGCGTGACCGTGCGCTGGGGCATGGTGACCCGCGCCGCTCCCGGCCCGGAACGCACCGGCACGCTGACGCTGAGCGAAGTCGGCAAGCGACTCCGCCTCAGCGCGCTACACGATCCCGCGACCGTGTGGAAAACCTACGAGACCGCCCGTCCGCCCAACGACTGGGATTCGCGTAACCCCGGCACTGTGATGGTCGGCTTCGAGGCGGTCGCGCCCGCCTCCGGCGCCCTCTCGCTCTCGGTCCTCTTCACGCCGGGAAAATGATGCGTTCTCTTGAGCCTTCTCCTCCTTCGTGTTAAATTACGTCCCACATGTTTTCCGTGCCGACCGTCAGGCGGGCAAACATGTACACGCGCCAGAGTGGTGAAATGGCAGACACAGCGGACTTAAAATCCGCAGGCGGGTGAAACCGTCGTGGGGGTTCGAGTCCCCCCTCTGGCACCAAAATATCGCATATTTATTGGGCTTTTTTGCATTTTCGGCCTTCCCTTGCGGTTTAGTGCCCGTCGTTGATTTCTCCTAAATACCCCCCTTCATAACCCGAAATTTGTATACAATTTGTATACACCTCTTTTTGCCCCAAAACGGGGTCTGAAAAGGGGGGGTGCGATTTTGGGGCTGCCACGGCTTTACGGCATCATTAATTCTCTCTCCCGCAATCGTCCGACACGGCCGCCCTTGCCCGCCCGGCTTCTCTATGCGCGGGGACGGCCAGCGGCTCACTTTCGGCGGGGCCGAGGCCGAAAATCGAGATCAGTGACACTGCTCAACGCGAAAGCCTGTGACTATTCAAAATATCCGGGGTGGGTCTATCCGTTCTCGGGAAGAATCGTTTTGCCGTACGAGCGGGGAGGCAACGTTCCCGTCAGGCCATTGAAGGTCCAAGGCTGCGCCGACCGGGTCCAGTTCACCAGGATCAGCGCCTTCCTGCCGTCAGGCGCCTGCCAAGCTGAGTGAAGCACGGCGGGTATCTCGGCGTGACGGGGCTTGCATTCATGTTCTTTGGTGAAGATGCTGCGGATCAGATAGTCGACAGGGACGGTCGGGCAGATGAATCCGGACGGCGAAAGCATCTGGCCGTCGAACAGGAACTCGCGATTGGCGTGGTAGAAACGCGCGGTGTCCAGCGTGAAACGCAGCGCGGGCGCAAGTTCGGGATCCGTGAACAGATTCTTCCTGATGGTGCAGACCATGGGCTGCACGCCCCACGCGACCGTGCGGCCGAGTTCCAGATAGAACTGGTCGGGATAGAGGGTGTGCCAGGGCTTCTCTTCCTTCCACCGGTCTTCGGGCGGCCACAGCGGGTCCCACGGCCGTGTACCGTCGGGGTAGGCGTAATTTCCGAAGAACGCGTAGCTGCCGTGGTACACCGACTGGAACATCGGAATGGCGTCGAGTCGCTCGAGCGTGGTGGAGTTGCAGCAGATCGAGCCGTCCAGAAGGTCCATGTACGCCTCATTGGCACCCTCGGTCGTGAGCGGGAAGTCGGGATTCTCGCGTTTCAACCGCTGCAGCAGCACGCGGTAGCCGTCGGGGCCGAACGAGCCGCCGCCTTTGGGATGGACGTGGCGCGGATTGTAACAGCGGCCGGCCATGGTCGAGTTGCCGATCATGTCGAGATACTGTCCGTTCAACCCGCTCTCCCGCAGATGCCTGACCACCGCCGCGATGCGGTCCTGGAACTTCGGCGCCTCGCCGCACATGTAGGCGAGCCGATGGTGATTATATCTGTTGAACGCCGTGTTGCGCGGCTGGCCGTCGCGCTGCACGAATACGCCCTCTTCTCCGCCCTCCTGCCACGTCTTGCCGTCCATGTCCCAGCAGACGCCGTTGATGTAGACCTGAGCGAAGATGCCCTGGTCTTGCAGTCGGGCGACAGCGGCGCGGAACGGCTCCACGCCTTCACGCGGCGGCCAGAAGTCGGGGTAGTCGGTATCGTACGGGTTGCCGTGCCACCAATACCAGTCGACGGCCACGGGAATGTCGCCCAGTTCTTTCTGCAGCCGCTCGACCGGCGGCAGCGCGTCTTTGATAAGCCCGCGGTTCCAGACCCACAGGCCGATCTTGCGGAGCGGGTTCACGGCCTTGCGGTTCGTGTGCCAAGGCTGCGCCACGCCCCACTTTTTGTAGATCTGCCCGGCCTCGAACCACCCTCCCGCAAACGGCGTGAAACCGCTGGTGTAAGGAATACGGTACGCGGCGGGCGGCCGCTCCGGCAGTCCGGGCACATGGATGCCCGCGTAGGTGAGCCGCCCCCCCTCTTTCGCGATCGCAATCTCGCAGCCCTTGGCGCCCACCGACGGATCACGGTGATCAAAATAGAGCGACGGCCCGTTCGTGTTGATCAGGGCGGAGAACTGCATGCCGCCGCAGTAGTTCCGCCGCTGCCTGGCACCGGGCTTGAAGAACGCCGGGCCCGCGTTCACGACGCCGCTGTCATGGCCGCCGAAAACAAAGGAAGATCCGGCCGCAAACGCGCCGGAGAGCACCGGAAAATGAATCTCTTCAACAAACAGCTTGCCGCTGTATCCATCATAGGCCAGCTCGCCGCTCCACAGGCCGTCCGGTGCGCGCCGCCACGTGACCGTGACGGTGAACGCTTCGCCGCACGCCTCGTTCCCTTTCCACGTGCCGGTCACGGCGTCGGCGGCGCGTACCACGTTTTTCTCGCGCATCTCCTCCGGGCCGATGAAGCGCAACGCCCCGCGCAGATCGCCCAGGCCCAGCCGCCATGCGGCAGAAGGCGGCTCGGAGGCGACGCCCCGCGCCAGGATCCGCTCGACCGTATACGCCGCCGGCGAGGTGATCCTGCGGCGGGCCGCCTCCCACCCTTTCATCTCCTCAAGGGACTCGAATAGCGCGATGCAGGCCGTCTCGTAGTCCACCCCCGCAAGCTCCGCGACCAGCCGCACGCTGCGGTCGATGAGTTTCTTGTTCGACGCATCGACGTGCGCCATCCAGTTGCTGCTCAGCCGTCCCATTTTACCCATCGTCGCCGACGACACATTGTTGAGCGCCAGCTTGAGCGCCAAGTGGCCGAAGAGCCGCAGCGGCGTGGCAGGCACATCGACGTCCACATGCACCAGTTCCGCCTGCCAGCCCTGCGGCGCGCGGCGTCCCACCACCAAGGCGGCCCGCTCCCCGAAGGGCGCGGCGGCGTCAGCGAAAGCCCGGCTCCACGCGGCGGATGAGCCCTGATCCAAAAGCGCGGCCTCGTCGCCGACCAGCACCGCCATCGCCACGTTGGGCTTGACCTCGGTACGCGAGGCGTCGGGCTCGTTGCCGACAAGGTAAGTATGCAGGTCCCTGATCCCGATCTGCGGCGGACTCTTGATGATCTTATCGGCGGCCTTGAGCTGCGCGTAAGTGCCGGCCGGCCACTCCAGACAGCGCGGCGCATGCCCGACCAGATGCAGCCAGGCTTCATCCGTCGGCCGCAACGGATCCTTCACAAACGCCCACGGCGCAGGCGCGGCAAGATCGCGCACGCTGCGGAAAGGCGGGATCTTGAATGTGGGCGACCGTTCGGTCGTGTCCGTGAAAATATCGAGCAAATAGGCGTTCGCAAAGTAGGTGACGCGCCCCTTTTTGCTGTAGAGGTCGGCCTCGCGGTCGGTCATGCGCGCCAGCGTCGCAAGATTCGCGTCGGAGCGGAGCTGCGACAGCAGCGTCTCGAACTGCGCCACCGTGCGCTCGGGCGTCCAGACGCCGAGCCCCAACGATGCGCGCTGCACTGCGGACAGCCGACCGGCGAGGTGGTCAGCCAGGCCGGCTTCGAACGCGGCACCGGCAACTAACAACTCGATGGTTGTGGCCTGCATGCGCGTCGAGCCCGCCACCGCCATCGGGCCGGTGCAGAGCACGATCGGCGTCACCGCCGGATTCTCGATCACGCGGCGGCATCGCTCCAGCTTTGCAGCCAGCAGCTCTGCCGGGTTGTTGAAAAGGAAGAAAACCTTGGCCTTCACATCCACGCCGCGCAACACCGTGCCGATCACCGACGACGTCTCGCCGCCCTCCGATATGGCCACCACCACATCGCCCTCGCGCACGCCCGCCTGCTCCATCTGGTGATAGCCGAAGGTGATGTAGTCCTCGAAGCTCTCGACCGATCGGATCAGCGCGAAGTCGCCGCCCGTCATCACGGCGTACGTGCGCTCGCCCATCTCGCCGCATGCGTCATTGAGCGCCGGCTCCCGCTCGAACGCCTCGCGCCAGAACCGGCGGTTCGCGGCATCCAGCAGGATCGCCAGGCGGCCGGTGGCGCCGCAGCCGCTGAAGAAGACCCTGCGGCCGCTGTCCAGTGCATCCTTGACCGCCAGGCGCAAGCGGGTAAATTCGGGCGAGGCCACCACGCGCCGCGCGACGGGCGGAATGTCGTCGTCCACGCCGAGCAACATCCGCAGGCCGGTGACCGTATCCGCGTGCAGCGCCTGCGACAGCCCGCGCGTTCCGGGGTGTGACTGCTCGGTCGGCAGATAACCCAGGTGGAACTGCGTTTCTTTTTGGATAAAGCTAAGCGCCTCATCGCGCGGCGTCGGCGCAGATTGCTGCTGTGCCCAGCCCCCGGAAGCTGCCAGCAGTGCGGCCGCAAACACCGTGAACCGGACCGGTTTCAGACCTGTCATTTTAGAATCCTTTCAATCAGCGCTTTTTTGTATGCGGCGAATGTCGCCTCCGACGTTGTCTCACAATACGCTTTCACGTTGAAGCGCTCGCACGCAGCGATCCACTCTCGCACCGCCGACGGAAAATCGGGTGCTCCCGGAAACGGTTTTCCGGCGTTCAGCGCATGCTGCCGCAGCATCGGATCATTGATCAGCAGGACGTGGTCGATCGCCAGCTTCTCGCGCAGCACCTTGTCGGCCAAGCCTTTCCGTGCGACCGGATCGGCCGCCTCTTCGGCCCGAGCCGTTTCCAGCGCGGCCGCCATCAGCCGGGCGGCCTCGAGCATGCCCTCGGCGTCCAGCCACTGCGTCACGTTTTTCTGATAACAGCCGAGGTACACGCCGGAATGCTCCGCACGGTCATGGACAAAGTCGAGATAGCGCTTTAAGGCGGCGCCGGTCTTTTCACCGTAATAACCGCAGAGAAACGTGTCGATCAACCGGCCCTCGTCCAGATCCGGATTCCAAAGCAGGTGCGACAGAACCCAGTGGCGCAGCCGCACAAAATCACCCGCCGAACAGAGGGCGTCGCCCTGTACGAACAGCCCCGTCGCGCCGTTTTTAACAAACGTTCGGATATTCGGGCCGAGAACGCGCAGGTTGGGATGCGGCAACATATAGGAGCTGAAGCTGGTGACGTAATCCCAGCCGAAGAGATTGCCGCCCGCGATCCGGCCCCAGGCGGCCAGATCGCCGGCAAAAGGGGCGTTTTCTCGGCTGCCCTCAAGCGGTTGCAGGAAGGAGCATTCGATGGAGCAGAGGCGGATCAGGACGTTGGCGCGCGGGCGGACCTTGGCGGGCGCTTTGCGCGAGTATTGATAGGCGAAGGTCTCCACGAAAACACGGGGAAACTCCTTTTCGATCTCCTCGGCCACCTGGTTGACGAAGCGCAGAAGCGGCCCGGAGGCGGTGCCGACGCCGCCCTCCTCTTGTTCAACCGCCAGGCAGGTCTTGCATGTGCAGCGGCCCGCGTGGTCATTCTGGCTGATTTGGATGATATCGGCGCCCGGGTCTTCGCGCAACAACGCGATCGCGTTTTTCGTGAGTTCGCGGCGCATCTCGTCGTTGGTCAGACAGAGCTGGGTGCCCTTGTGGGTGCGCGTGCCCTTGATCTCGCTGAACCACTCGGGATGCCGGTCGAAGTACACATTCGGCGGCACGAGTTCGTAAAACGAGTGGTAGGCCGAATTGCGTCCCTTGAAATGGATGAGCCGGTGGTTGCCGCCGTAGGCCTCGGGGATCATCTCCATCGGTGCCAGCATGTAGCGGGTGCGCGAGCTGACATTGCCTTTCAGGCGCGTCTTGAAAAGCGCGTCGAACGCATCCAGATAGTACGATTCCCGGAAGCGCAGTTTCGGCGCGTAGCGCATATCGAGCTTCGGCAGCGGCAGGTCTGGAAGCCGCGGGATGAAGGTTTCGTCCGAGGTCCACCAGCGCACGCCCACCACATCTTCAAGGAACGTGTAGACCGCGTAGAGTGCGCCGCGCTGCGGATGCCCGGTCAGAAGCACATCATCCCCGACGGTCTTGAGCAGGATGCTGTCGTAAGCGGCCCGCGCCGCGACGAAGTCCGGCGCAAGCCTGCGCGACGCCTCGGTGTTTCCGACCAGCAGGCGCGGCCCGCTTTGGGGCGCCGATTCGGCCACCAGTGAAAAGGTCGCGCCGGTCACCTTCTCGAGGTGCTGCCGCAGCTCCTGCGCGGCCGTCCGCTCGACGGGCGTGGCGGCTTCGGGCATTACGATCTGGGCAGCCGCCTGCCCGTCCCGCGCCAGCCAGCTCTCTCCAGCCCAAGCACCGCCCGCAACCGTCAGCAGCCCCGCGCACCACAACACACATCGTTTCACATCGCCCCTCCCCTCTTCAATCATGCCGAATTGTACATCCCGTTTCTGGCAGGCGCAAGCAACCAAGGGAGAGGAGAGTATAGGAGTTAGGAGGTCGAACATTGCATCGCACCCGCCCGTCACGCTGAAAAAGAGTGGACGCCCGCGACCGCCTCCATTATCGTGTCGTTTCAACGTCTGGAGGAGGACGGAACGAAAATCAAAGGCGGAGAAACGGCGATGCGCATTGGGGTGACGGCGTGTACGGTGCTGGGAATCATGAGCGGACCGGTGAGCCATGCAACCGCTGAGGTCGCCCCTGACGCGCCCTTGGCGCCGGGTGCGGCGCGGCTGACGCTTGAGGCGTTCGATCCCGGCAAGAATTTAGTGTCCAACGGATCATTTGAAAATGCGGCCACCGGCATCCCGACAGGATGGTTGTGGGACCGGCGCAACACCGACGCCACGCTCACGCTTGACACGCAGAACCCTCACACGGGGCGCGCTTCCGTCAAAATCACGAACGGCACAGCCTTCGGCGCGCATGTGTTCGGCACGCTTTGGCTGGCAGACCCGATTCCGGTCAAGCCCAACACGCGCTACACCTATTCGGCTTTTATCAAGACCGGCGCCGCCGACCCCGGCGTGTGGATCGGCGGCGGCGAGGGCTGGCTGGTGCGTCTCGTCCTGCCCGCCACCCGCAGCCGCTGGCAGCGGATTTCGCGCACCTTCGTGACCGGCGAGCGGGAGACTTCGTTTCAACTGCGCATCTGCACCGACCGCCCGACCGAAGCGGTCTGGATCGACGACCTCTCGCTGCGCGAAGGTGACCGTCCTCTGCCGGCCGCACTGGAGGGCACCACGCTCTCAGACTTCTTGGATCTAGCCCCCGCCGTCCCGCCCGAGGTGATGCATGGCAACCGAACGATCCCAACGCGCTGGGCACCGGAGCGCTGGCCCTGCGAGACGTGGACATTCTGCGCAGACGCATTCAAGGCCGAAGGCGTTGTCACGGTGGCTGACGCATCCCGTCCTGCGGTTGTGGAGGTGACGCTCTCCGACGGCGCGGGCCGTACCGTGGTGTCGCAGCGCGCGGCGCTCGCGGCCGGCGCCCGGTCCGCACGCATGACGCTGCGGGCCCGTTTGAGCGACCCACCGCCCGAGAGACTGGACATGACCCTTCGCCTGGTTCGCGACGGCCAGACACGGGTGAGCAGCACCGGCACCGTCAACCTGGTTTCCGCAACGCGCGTGCGTGCAGCCGTGGTGCCGGTGACGGCCGCGCGCGACCGGCTGCGCGCGACGGTCGAACAGCTTGAGCAGCGCGGACTGGGCGCCGCGTCGCGCGTGACGCTGACCGTGCTGGATAATTTTGTGCCGTGGGTCGACGCGGATCTCGCCTCCGGCAAGATCGATCGCGCGTGGGACACGGCCGGCCTGCTCCAACAGATGGCGGCCCGCGAAGAGGCCCGCGCGCGAGCCATCCTCGACGGGCAAGCCACCGATTTCCCCGTACCGCGCTATGTGACCGGTCCTCTCGAGATCTCTCGCGCGCAGGCCATCGGCACGCGACGCCACCCGGACGGACGGACTGAGCGCGGACCGGTTCTACTCACCGGCTACGGACACTTCGGCCAAGTTAAAAACGACATCGAGAAGCTCCCCGGATACGGATGCAATATCATTCAGGTCGAATTCGGCCCGAACTCCGTCCTGCCCCAGGAAGATGAAACCAGCGATCATGCGATCAACGAGTTCCTAGCCCTGTGCGACCGTGCTGCACAGGCGAATGTCTCCGTAATCCTGCTGCTCAGTCCGCACTACTTTCCGCAGTGGGCGTTCGAAAAGTGGCCGGATCTCGCCGAGTGCCGCGGCGGATTTTTCACCTTCTGCGTGCATGATCCCCGCGCGCGGTCCGTTCTTGAAAAATCGCTCAGACAGGTGATCCCGCGCGTGATGAACCATCCCGCGCTGCACTCGGTCTGCCTGAGCAATGAGCCGATCGGCGTCGACCTCTCAGCATGTCGGGTCACGGCGAAAGCATGGCCCGCCTGGCTGGAAAAACGGCACGGCACGATCGCCGCGCTCAACGCGCGATGGGGCACGACGCACGCTGACTTCGCGTCGATCCCCGTTCCCGCGCCAGTCTTTGTGGCGACACCGGCCTGTCTCGATTTCATCCGCTTCAACAGCGAGACCTTCGCCGGTTTCCACCGCTGGATGGCCGATCTCGTTCACGAGATGGCACCCGGCTTGGCCGTTCACGCCAAGATCATGATGGGCGCGCACTTTATCAAGACCTTGTACGGGTTCTGGTCCGTCGACCCCGAGGCCTTCGCCGCGCTGAGCCAGTACAACGGCAACGACGCCTACAGCCTGTACGACAAAACGGGCGGAACCTGGAACAACGGCTGGCGACACTGCCAAGCGGGTTACGACTATCAGCGCAGCATGGCCGACCTGCCGGTCGTCAACTCCGAAAACCACCTGATCGCCGACCGCGATGTCGGCGTCATCCCGCCGGCCCACCTCTATGCAACTCTGTGGCAGAATGCGATTCACGGGCAAAGCGCCACGACAATCTGGGTGTGGGAGCGGTGCAACGACGACGTGAGCGAT
This sequence comes from Verrucomicrobia bacterium ADurb.Bin070, assembly GCA_002071025.1. Classification (GTDB taxonomy): domain Bacteria; phylum Verrucomicrobiota; class Kiritimatiellia; order RFP12; family UBA1067; genus DUPH01. The sequence goes on from MWEJ01000040.1 coordinate 11,342, forward strand.
CTGGCGGGATCGATCCTTCACCGTCCGGACTGCGTGGAGGCCGTGGGGCGTTGCGGCCTCGACCTCAATCGCCTGGCGTACGAAATCGCCGCGCTCCAGAATCTCGCACCTGAGGTGGTGCTGCTCTGGAGCCGGTCGTCGGTCGTGCTCGGCACCGATCACGAACATGTTTTGGACGACACGTATGAAGCGGCCAACTTCCTGGGCCGGCCGCTCGGCTTCGCGAGCGAGCAGAAATTGGAGGAGGCCGTGCGCACCGGGGTGCTGCCGCGGCCGCTCGACACGGCCAAGGTGCTGCTGCTGCCTCAGGTGACCCATCTGCCGGACGCAGCGCGCGAAGGCATCAAAAAACTGCGCGCGGCCGGCGTACGTGTTGTGGCGATCGGCGCCATGCCAGAACGCAACGACTATAACCAGGCGAAGCGTATCCAAGGCTTAGAGACCCTGGCCAAACCGCGTGACGCTCGCGCACTGTTCCCGCTGTTGACGGCACGTGCCGCCGCGTGGGGGCTGCCGCCCGCGCCGCAGGTGACCGATGCCGCGGGGCGGCCCCTCTTCGGCGTCGAGATCCGCTCGACGCCCTATCAAGGCGGCGTGGTCGCGTCGGTCTGCAACCACTTGCGCGAGCCGCAAGCCATCTCGCTCGCGGGCCTGCCTGCTGGAGCTCGGACCGAGCTGATCACCGGCCGCGCGCTCGGCGACACCGTGACCGCCGAACCGATGGTGCCCCTGTTGATCAAGTCGCACGGCAGGTAATCGCAGCCAAGGAGGATTTAGTTACTCCGCCATTTTCTAATCGCGTTGATCATGCTAAAGTAGCGGCGTTTTCAAGGAGAAGCATCATGTGGAACTACAGCGATAGAGTGATGGACCATTTCCGCAACCCCCGCAACGTGGGCAAGATCGAACATCCCGACGGCACCGGCACAGTCGGCTCACTGGCGTGCGGCGACGCCTTGACCCTGATGTTCAAGCTGGGCCCCGACAAACGGATTGTGGATGTGAAGTTCCAGACGTTCGGTTGCGCCAGCGCGATCGCCTCATCCTCGGCCTTGACCGAGATGGTGGTCGGGAAAACCGTGGAAGAGGCCGAGCGTATCACCAATAAAGAGATCGCCGACTTTTTGGGCGGCCTGCCGGACCAGAAGATGCACTGCTCGGTCATGGGGCGCGAGGCGCTGGAAGCCGCCATCCACAACTACCGTACGGGAGAGACGATGATCAAGAATCTGGAAGACCACATCGTGTGCACCTGCTTCGGCGTCTCGGAAAACGAGATCCGGCGCGTGGTCACGGAAAACAGCCTGACCACGGTGGACGAGGTGACCAATTTCTGCAAGGCCGGCGGCGGGTGCGGCATGTGCCGTGACGACATCCAGGCCATCATCGACGGCGTGCGCGACGCCGCTCAGACCGACCACCCCAAACCGCCTGCGGCCGCCCCCAAAAAACGCCTCTCTAACCTGCAGAAGATGAAGATGATCGAAGAGATCATCGACCGCGAGATCCGGCCCCAGCTCCAGAAAGACGGCGGAGACATCGAGCTGATCGACATCGAGGGCGACCGGGTGATCATCGCCTTCCGCGGCATGTGCGCCGGTTGCCACTCCGCAGCCTTCACCCGCCAAGACTTCATTCAGGCCAGGCTGCGCGAGTTTGTCGATCCAGCGATCACCGTCGTCGACGAGCTTTAACCGGCGGTCTCGCCGCGCTTGACGTCGTCCCAGACTGCATCCAGCTCAGCCAAGGTGCAGGCTTTGAGCGAGCGGCCCTGTTCGCGGATGCGGCGTTCGACTTCGCGGAATCGCCGCGCGAATTTCCGGGTCGTGCCCTCGAGCGCGCTCTCGGCGTCAACGTCCAGAAAACGGCAGGTGTTGACGAGCGAGAAGAGCAGGTCGCCCATCTCGCCGGCGACCAGTTCCGGAGAGCCCGACGCGATGGCCTGCTTAAGTTCGCCCAGCTCCTCGTCGATCTTCTCGACCGCGCCCGAGGCGTCTTTCCAGTCAAAGCCCACCCGCGAAGCCTTGGCCTGAACGCGCTGCGCCTTCAACAAGGCCGGCAGCGCGGCCGGAACGCCGTCGATCGCCGAGCGGTCGGGCGGCTTGCCTTTCTCCGTCTGCTTGATCGCCTCCCAGTTGCGTAAGACCTGGCCGGAGGTCGCGGCCTGCGCGTCGCCGAAGACGTGCGGATGGCGCCGCACCAGCTTCTCGGCCAAGGTGCCGGCCACGTCATCCAGCGTGAAACGTCCTTCCTCCTCCCGGATCGCGCACTGGAAGACCACCTGCAGCAGCACATCGCCCAACTCCTCGACGTGCAGCGCGAGATCATCGCCCTCCATCGCCTCCAGCAGCTCGTAGGTCTCCTCCAGCAGACAGGGCTTCAGCGTCTGCATCGTCTGCTCGCGGTCCCAAGGGCACCCCCCGGGCGCGCGCAGCCGTTTCATGATCTCATACAACCGTCTCACGCCAGAAAAATCATTCGTCCCCATCTTTCACCCTCCAAACGCGCGAGGCGCCGGTTCCAAAGAACAGGCGCCCCGCAAACGTTCATGCATGCCGACACACCGCGGCACCTCACACACGCAGGATACGCGCGACATCATTTGCCAGCCCGGCCGCATACTCCGAGACACTGACATCGCATCCGCTGAAGTCCTGATAATCCGTCAGCGGACTCGGCTTAGCGATCACGCCCATGCCGTCGTTGATGGCACCTTTCACGGAGTACCCACTGGCCGCCACGGCCACGCACAGACGGTCATGCAGATCGCTCTTGCGCGCCGCGCGCCGCCACCCTTCCCAAGTGATGAAGCCGAAACCGTTGGGCACGTCATGCAGGACCACGAGTTTTTCACCCTGCACATCTGTCAGCGCGGGCAGCACGGTCTCGCTCTCCAGCCGCGTAATCAGCACGACCTTGATGTTCTTGGCGAGCAGCGCCTTGACGAACGCCAGAAAACCGGCCGGCACCACCGACAGTTTCTCCGTCAGCTTTTCCGCGAAAGCCTCATTGCACTCGGCGATCACCGACGGCACGTCCAGCGTTTTATGCTGCCGGGTGCAAAGCGCGTTGAGGCCGGCCGAGAACGACTTGCCGCCCATGGCCCTAGCCATCCACTGCGCATCCAACTTGACGCCCTCTTTCTCCAGCCTCGTCCGGCAGATCTCCAACAGCAGCGAATGCCCGTCCAGCACCGCGAAATCAAACTCAACCAACACGCCACGTTGCAACTGGGCGGCTTGCGAACTACTCATTACACTCTCCTCGCTTATCAAACTTTTTGAGGCCACACACCTTTTTCAGCGCATACTGTACCGTGTGCGCTTTGCGTCGGTCAAGCAAGCATGCTTCACACGCCTTAATGCTTCACCGACACCTTGGCCCCTTGGGGCTGGCCGATCGCCTGCAGCATCGCGGTGAACCACGGCACGTCGATATCGAAGGGTTTACCGCCCTTGATCCGCGGGAACTCGCAGGCGCGCAGCTCGCCGTTCTTGTTCTCATCCTCGCCGACCACGCCGCCCACGCCCGCCAGCGCGCATTCGACCGCTTTCTTGGCGCAGGCTTGGATCAGCTCCTTATCCTGCGCGATCGGCGCCGCCGCCCGGCTGTAGTAGCCGCTCTTCTGCACCATCGTCTTTTCGGCGCCCAGCATGCCGCCGAACTGCTTGGCGAACCAGCCGCCGACGTTGACCTTGTCCAGGCGCGGATGGCCAAACGCATCGCGCGGCACCTCCTCGCCCGCCGCCTCCAGCTCCGCGATGATCGCGTCCAAGCAGGCCCCTTCCGACACAAAGATGTTCACCCCGTCGTTCGTGTCCATCACCGCGCGCAGGCGCTCGGCCTCGGCCTTGACATCAAACGCCATCTCCGGCACATACACGGCGTGCACCTCTTCGCGCGCACGCGTCAGCCCGAACTCCGGCAGGTAGTGGGTCGCGTCCATGCGCCGGCGGTACGCCTCCGCGGTGGCGGCCGTCAGCCAGCCGCAGTTGCGTCCCATCACCTCATGCACGATCAGCATGCGCGGGTTCGCCGTATTCTCTTTGACAATGTTGCCGAAATAGTTTGCGCCCTCTTCAGCCGCAGTCCACGCGCCGAGACTCTGACGGATCGGATACACGTCGTTGTCGATCGTCTTGGGCAGGCCCACCACCGTGAGCCCGTAACCGTTCTTCGCGAGAAAGGCCGCGAGGTCCGCAGCAGCCGTGTTGGTGTCGTCCCCGCCGATCGTGTGCAGTACATCGACGCCATCCTTGACGAGCTGGTCCGCCGCGACCTTCTGCGGATCCTCGCCCTCCTTGACCAGCCCGCGCTTGACGCAGTCCTTCACGTTCGTGAGCTTCACGCGGCTGTTGCCGATCGGGCTGCCACCATGCTCGGTGAGGTAGAGCGCATGCGCGCGCACGGCCGGCGTGACCGAGATGCTCTGGCCCTTCAGCAAGCCCATGTAGCCGTTGACATAGCCGATGATCTCGATCTCCGGCGCCGTACGGGTATACTCGTCAATCAAATACCCGATCGCCGAACTGAGACACGGCGCCAAACCGCCCGCCGTCAAAATGCCGACCTTCTTCACCTGCTTGCTCATCATCTCTCCTTGTAAAGTTCCAGTGCTTGCAGAAACGTGCGGCACAGTATAGAAAAACGCGGGGCGTCAAGACAAGCAAAGTCGTATCGGTTGAAAACGGCGCACGCCCCTGTTACACTGCGCGCCCGTGAACACCTCTTCAGAAATGCTCGACCTGCCGCAGATCCGCGAGGCGATCGGCAGCGGACGCCGCGCCGCACTGCTGCTGCGCCACTCCGAACGCCCGCCGATCCGGACCGACGACAAAGAGTTCGGACGCACGCTTGGCCTGACGCCGCGCGGCATCGAGATGGCGCGCGCGGCCGGCGCGCATCTGGCCGGCCTCGGCGACGCCCGTTTTTTCGCGAGCCCCATGGCGCGCTGCCGGCTCACCGCGCGGCACATGGCCGAGGGCATGGGCCTGCCGGACGCGACCGTCACGGATGCCGACCCGCTCGGCGTGCGCGGGTTCTACTACGAGGATTGCTACGCCGTTCAGGAGCAGATGCGCCAGCGCGGCTACATGGCCTTCATGCTCGACTACCTGCGCGACGGCACAGCCCCCCACTCGCGGCCGATCGGGCCTGCCACCGACCAGCTTGCCGACTGGCTGCGCCGCAACGCATCGACGCGGCTCGGCATCTTTATCAGCCACGATATTTTTATCGCCTCCTTCTTGACCGGCCTCAACATCCGCACCTACACGGCGGAAGATTGGGTCGGCTTTTTGCATGGTGCGGCCCTGCTCGAAGCACCGGGCGGGATCTGGACCTGCCACGCCTGCGTACCGGACCTTGGCACCTGCCGTCAGCCCAGCGCGTTCGCGGACTGACCCATTTTTCTTTCAACTCCGCGCTTGCATGTGCCCAGCCGCAACCGGCATAATGCTGACCTCTTTCGGGCGGCTATCTCAGTTGGTTAGAGAGTCTGGTTTACACCCAGAATGTCGGGGGTTCGAGTCCCTCGCCGCCCAC
>MWEJ01000041.1 GCA_002071025.1 Verrucomicrobia bacterium ADurb.Bin070
CCTGGGTTTCTGGTTCTCTTGGAAGTTGATCAACGGCTATAATTTCTGGGAGCCCACCTCCAACGCCGTGACGCGTGTGGTGGCGCAGCGGGTCACGCCGGGATCCGACAAGCGGGTGACGATCGAGGCGACGCTGGCCTACCTGGGGGACGGACGCGAGCTGGTGCGCGAAACGCGCACGGTGCGCGTGGCCACGGCGCTCAACGGCAACTATGCCATCGCGTGGGAGAGCGTGTTCACGGCGCAGGACCGGCCGGTGGAATTCGCCTGCACGCCGGCCAAACGCGGTAAGGACGGCAACTGGGCCAGCGGCGGCTATGCCGGGTTGATGTGGCGTTTCCCCGATGCCGGCGCGCTCACCTGCCGGTATGTGAACGCTGAAGGCAAGAGCGACGTTCAAACCTGTGGCGAGTCGAGCGAGCGCATGGAAATCACGGCCGTGTCGGCGGCGTCCGGCGCCCGTGCGCGGATCCTAATCCGCGATTGCGGCGGTCATCCGCGCCATCCGACACCCTGGTTCGCGCGGCACGATCTCAAGGCGCACAAAGGGCGCGGCTACTTTCTGGCCGGCCCGTCGCTGATCTTTCACGAGCCCCTGCGGCTGGACGCCGGCGCGACACTCACCGTTCGGTATACGGTCGAGGTGGAGCGCATGCCGTAAGGCGCGGCGCTGAGAGCGGACATCGGTTGTAGGCAAGAAGGGGTGGGGCGTGGGCGGAACGGGTGATGGACAGCAGCGCAAAAATCTGGCAGGTGGCGACCGTTATCCGAGAGCGACTGGTAGAGCCGCTCCGTGTGGCGGAATTAGCCGCGAGTGCCGGTCTGTCCGAGCGTCATTTCCATCGCCGTTTTCTCGCAGTCATCAAAGAGACGCCTGCGGAACATGTCATGCGGCTGCGGCTGGAGCGAGCGGCGGCGTGGCTGGCCTATACCGATTTTCCGGTGATCGATGCGGCGTTGGCCGGCGGCTACGACTCGCGCGAGGCCTTCACGCGGATGTTCCACGCCCGTTTCGGCTGCTCTCCCAGCGTGTTCCGTCAGAGGCTGCGGGCGGAACTGGGGCGCGTTTCCGGACAGTGTCCGGAGACGCTGGGAAAAACGTACGAACTGGCGCTGCCGCCGATGCGCATCGTTTCGTGGCCCCATCTGGGCGCGGGAACCCCGGCAGCATCCGCATGGCTCAAAATCGGACACTGGGGGCGCAGGCACGGTCTGCTTACCACCCACACGCTTCCGGTGAGCGTGCTCTACGACGATGCCGGGATCACGCCTTCGGCGCATGCCCGGATCGACGCGGCGCTGGTTGTCGCCGCCGATTGGACGTGCGAGGAAGCGGCTGTTCCGCCTTTTGTCTATGATCTTCCCGGTGGCCGTCATGTGATCGCTCCCTTCGAGGGTTCCTTGTACCAATTGGAGGACGCATGGGACTATTTCGCGCGGCGCTGGTTGCCAGTCAGCGGCCTGGCCTTGCGTGACACACGCATGCTGATGCTGCACGATGCCGCCGATGTGCCGACCTGCGCCTGCGATTTTTTCCCGCTGATGGCGGGACGGGCAATGCGCTGCCGGCTTTGCATCCCCATCGACCGCGTCCCCGCGCCGGGTTTACCGCCTTTCTTTCACAAGGACAGTCGTCAAAACACCTGCAAAGCGTTGGGGAAAATGTAGCGCGAATAGCAGGGGGGCGAATACAACTAAGTTGAATCGCGTCCAGATGGCAGGATCGGTCACCTGCGGCCGCGCCTCTGTATTGCCGGAACGGTGATGATTCTATATCCGTGATTTTCAAGCCAAGTGCGGGCGGGTTCGCGCAGCGGGGTGTTGGTGTCATAATATTTGAAAGCTAGAGTATTGGCATATTTGCCATCCGTCTCGATTTGTTGCCGAATGCTGTTGATGATCACCTGATCGTTTTTTTTGACCAAGCCGAGCGTCCCGTGGATCAACGTCTCCTCTTCACCGGCCAGAGTGCGACGCCGCAGTTCCGAGGCCACGGCGGGAACCTCGAACGTGTCCAGGAGCGAGATTGCCAAAACCCGAATGTTGCGCTTGGGGCTATCCAGCAGTTTCAGCAACTCCGACTGATGATTAACCGCTTGTTCAACAACGGCCGACGGCGCTGTCTCCGCATTTTTACCCTGACGGGCGCTCTGCTCGAAAAGTGGCCAGAAAACGCGCGGATCATAGGACAAGCCTAGATAATCGGCAATGATACCGCCGGGATCATAAGCAAGCATCTCCAGAAGCAGGCCGCGGGATGACTCGGAATCGACGGCGATGAGCATGCGCGCGACACTGTTCCGGATCGCGGCATCGTGGATGGCGCAGAGCGGGCGCATCCATTCCAAGTCGGCTTCCGTGATGGTCTCATTTTCCAGCAGATTGCAGGCGCGGGCGACAACCGTTGGCGAAGGGTCGCGGGTGAAGTCGATCAGGCACCGGCGCACAGTGTCGCCGCGAGTCCGACCCAGCAGGCTGATCGCTGTGACCCGCACGTTCATGTCCGCATGTGTCAAGGCCGGATGAAGTTTTTCAATCGTGACATCCTCAAGTTTCCGCACAAGAATTAAGAAGGCTTCGCTACGCAAGGAGCCGTTTTCGGACACGATATCGCGCCAGGCGCGTTCGCGCACGGCAGGGTCGCTGCGGTAGCGCTGGCTGCGCATGGCGATGGCCTTGATCTGCGGGTCTTTTTCCGTGTCGAGAATCCGGCTGATCAGTTCCATGGATTCAGGCAGGGGAAGTTGCCCCAACTGTTCGACTGCGAAAAGCCTGCGTTTGGCGTCCGTGGAACTCGCCACCTCACACAGCAGCCCGTGAAAACTTCGTCCGAGCGTCTCGGCTTTCCCGGCATCTGGAATGTTCTGATGGGCAGCCAGACGCAAGCGTTGGGCACACCGGTCGACACTTGTGGCGAACGCCTGACTGCGCAACAGGGCATCCTCGATCAGAGAAGCCTCGAAGGCCAGACGGAGGGCGTCCGGGTTGGGGATTTGGCTCAAGGCGATCAGCGCGGCTTCACGGGCATTGCCGCGCGGACCTTGCGCGATGGCAGTTAACGCCGGGACGGCTTCGTCACCCAATGCCACCAGCGCTGCGATCGCTGCGTCGCGTTCCGACATGGACGTGGTTTTCAGCGTTGCGCACAAGCCCTCGACGGCGGCTGCGGAGGGGCACCATTCCAGCATGCCGCAGGCCGCCTCGCGCACAAAATAGTCCTCGGATTCCAAGACCTTTACAAGCAACGGGGCTGTGTGTTCGCGCGGAAATTCGGCCGCGGCCGCGCCTAGCAAATCAAACACTTCCTTGGCGAGACCGTGTCTGGACGATACCCGCGCCCACAGTGCCTCGAAGCAGGCAATATCGCGCCGCCGCGCCGCGACGCGGCCTGCCCAATGGGCTTCTATAGGCGAGCCCTTGGCGATAAGCAGGCATAGTTGTTGTCCGAGTTCAGGGGCGTCACTGGAGATCATCAACTCCATGCTTGACTCCAATTTGGCGGTCACGTTCGTCAGGGTCTGTGCGGCTTGTGGGCCGCCATATTGACTTGCGTGCTGAAGCCGTTCCCATTCTTGGCACAAACGCTGGAACTCGCCCGAGATGGAATCGTGAGGCGCATCTTTAGCATGGTCAACGGGGCGCGGCCCGCTTAACATCGCTTCGGCGTCCTGGAGTCGTTGCCGCGAGCCTTGCAGTATTGCTTCGGCGGCTTGGAGCTGTTGCCGCGAGTTAGCGTAAGCCACCCGCATTTCTCTGCCGGTGTTTCTGATAATCAGTACGATCATCAGTGCGGCGACCACGACCATAACTATCATGAAAGTTTTCATAATCACAATCATGTCAATTATTGTTAAACATCAACCACTGGCTCAGTCAATTTCGACTGTCCAGCATGTGCACGGCAAGGAGTGTTTGATTCAGTTCGTTAAAAATCGGCCTCCTCGCCTGCTGGGTCACTATAGCAAAGTCCAAATGAATGCGTTAGCCATTTGTGCCTTACAGACCAACAAGGCAGCAAGGCACGATACAATAAATTGTAATCGCACCTCCCGCAGTGGTTACGATAGAAAAAAGGGGATTTGGCAGGATCGGTCACATCCTTCAGGCTTATTTTGAAGATACTACCAAGAGTTACATGCAAGACTTCGGCATCTCTCGGTTAAGCGGGAGATTTTTGACTGCTTTATCATACAGATCGTGCGGATTCACGATAATGGCAGGAGAGACATTATGGATTCCGGAATTATCGTGGCGGTGGCGGCTGGTTGTCTGACTGGCCTGGCGGGCGGTATCCTCGGAACCTGGGCGAGCATCCGCAACACGAAAGGCCCGCGCGAGCGGGCGTTCATGATCCGCGCCTGCGCGGTGACGTGGATCGCGGGGCTGGTCTTTCTGGCGCTGATGTTCCTGCTGCCCATGCCCTGGCGCTATCTGCTGTGGATTCCCTACGGCATCCTGCTGCCTTTATGCATCATCACGGGAAACCGCAGGCAGCAGCGGATCCGTCGCGAGGAGACCGACGGAGCGTAATGTGTGTAACACAAGGACGCGGCGGGTCGGCGGGGACGCACAGGCAGGGCGAGGTAGGGCGAACCCTCCGGGTGAGCCGCGACGCCACGGCTCGGCGGGGACGCCTCGCCCTACCTCGCAGGGCGCACAGGCAGGTCGAACGGGTTAATTAATGGAATCAAACGGAGTAAATTATGAAAACGAGAATGCTTCTTGCCGCATGTCTGCTGGCAAGCATGGCAACGCAATGCGCCGGAGCAGTGATCACCGACTTTCCGCATAAGGAAACCTTTGAAAACGGTGGCGCGCTACCGTCCGGGTGGGTCAGTGATCCGGCAAGCGGTTACGAGTCGTGGGAGTGCAGGACCGGCGTGATCGACGGGCCCGACGCGGACCACACCTCCGGCTCGGGCTATTTTGTGCGGGTCAACAACTGGTGGCGCACGACGCTGGAGTCCTGGCTCTATCTGCCGCCGCTCGACTTGTCCGGCATGACGCAGCCCACGATCTCCTATTGGCACTGCGTGGGCGATGAAACAGCCAGCGGCAACGAGGCCTACCTCTATCTGGAGGCGAAACAGGGCGAAAGCTGGGTGCCGGTTGGCGCCACCAAGCGTTGGACGCCCTATTTCTGGATCGAGTCGCTCGATTCGCTGGCAGCCCACCAATCCACCAACACGCTGCTGCGTTTCCGCGTGCGGACCGATTCGACCGCCACGGCCGAGGATGTCTGCATCGACGACGTGCGGATCTTCGACAACACCAACGCGCCGGCCATGCCGACGCTCCAGGCACCGGCGCACGCCGCCTCGGGCGTGCCGGTTTTCGCCACGCTACGCTGGGAACAGCGCGCCGGGCTCACGGGCTACCGGCTGTATGTCGGAACCGACGGCGGCGGAACCGTCACGCCCTCGAGCCTTCACAATGCTCTGGCGTTGCCCGGAACCGCCAGCCGGTACGGACTTGACGATCTGGCCCCGTCCACGACCTACTATTGGCAACTCGTGTCGATCCATAGTGTCGGCGACAGCCCGGCCTCGCCGATCCGCAGCTTCACCACCGGCGCGCGCACGACCGTCGCCGCCTTTCCCCACACCCAGAACATGAGCAACGCCGGCAGCACGCCAGCGGGATGGATCAACGGGTTCAACGACGACGGCACGGGCTGGGTGTTCAACGACTTCTACGCCGACCACACCACGGGCTCCGGATATTACGCTTATGTCGATGTCAACTATCAGAAGCCCGTCACCGCGATCACCAGCGCGTTTGTCTCGCCGCGTTTCGACCTCTCCGGCACAACCTATCCGAAACTCTCCTACTGGTACCGCAAGGACAACTCCGGCAACTACCTGTATGTCTACGTGTTCTACAACGGCGCGTGGCGCAGCACATCACTGGCGAGCCATTCCAGCCAGACCTCCGGCTGGGTCAACAAGGTGATCGATCTGACACCCTACAAGTCCGCCGACCTGCGAATCCGTTTCGAGGTCTCGGAGCGCGGCTGGTGGAACGGCGACATCCCGGTGGGGCTGGATGACGTCACGGTCTACGACGACACCGAAATCCCCCTGGCGACGACGGTGGTCAGTCCGGCCGACAACGCGGTGGACGTGTACACGCGTGGCACACTGCAGTGGCAGTCGGTCGCGCGCGCGGACGACTACCTGTTCTCTTTCGGCACCGACGGCAGTGGTTCCGCACTGCCCTCGAACATGTTCAACCGGGTCGCGCTCGGCAATGTCACCACGCGGCCGTTTTCGGGGCTCGCCTACGGCACGGCCTACCGCTGGGCGATCACGCCGAAGAACCAGATCGGCGAGGCCACGAACATTCCCGTCTGGACCTTCACCACGCTGGCGCAGCCGCCCGCGCTGCCGTTCGAGGATGATTTCGAGACCGATCTTTCCGCCTGGGTCGTGCAGACCTCGGCCAGCGGCACGCTGACGCTCTCGACCGAGGACGCGGTCAGCGGCAGCAGCGCCGCGCGGGCCGAGGCCAACAACACCGGCTCTTTCACCTATGGCGGCTCGACGCTCACGCGCACCTTCAGCCCCGCCTCGAATCCGCAGCTCGCCTTCTGGTACCGTGTCACGATGGGCGACTACGCCGACCTGAGCGTGGACATCTTTGACGGCACCTGGCACTACAGCGTCTGGTCCGGCGAGGCGGACACATGGACCGAGGTGATCGTCGATCTCGCGCCCTACAACACAGAGGGCGGCGAGTTCATGGTGCGCATCAATCTGAACGCATACTACACCACCTTCGGCGGCACGGTCTCGCAGGTGGTGTATTTGGACGGTCTGCGCCTGTTCGAGGCGGGCGGCGCACCGCTGGAACCGCACACGCCCGCGCCTGCCGACGGCGCGACGGAGGTGCCGATCACCACGCCGCTGCAGTGGCTGCCGGGTATGTTCACCACGCAGGTGTATGTCTACGGCTCGACAAACGCTCTGGCTGTAACCAATCTGCAGGGCGCGGCGCTTTGGGACGGTCCGGCCACCAATCGCCTCGCCGATCCGCCCATGCTCGACGGCGGGGCTACCTACTATTGGCGCGTGGTCGCATCCAACAGTTTCGGTGTCACCACCGGCGCGGTCTGGCGTTTCACCACCGTCACGCCGACCGTGCTGACGCTACCGCATTCGCAAACCTTCGGCGGCGGCCTGCCCGCCTCCTACGAGACCCAGGTCAACGCCTGGGCGGCGCTGCGCCACGATGCCACGCGCAACAGCACGCTGGCCGCGCCGAATGACGGCGTCCTGGCGATGGAGGGCGGCGGCAGCGAGGTCGTCTACTGGCAGCCGGGCAATCCCGCCCTGCTTTGGGACTATGCCGCCGAAGGCGGCGACAACTGGCGCAACACGGCGCGTTTTACGATGTATCTGCAGTCGCCCGGCGGTCCCTGCCAGCTCCTCTTCGACTACCGCATGCTGGATTACATCTACGTGCGCGACATCAACCTGCGCGTCGACATCCACAAGGGTGCCGGCTGGCAGCAAGTGGGGCCGGACTTCTATCCCGATACGACAAATGCCAATTGGACGCGCGTCACGCTGGATCTGGGGACGATCCCCGTGGGCACGTTCGCGCTGCGCTTCTGGTCGAGTGTCAAGTACTCCGAGGCGTACAATGGCGAGGGACTCCTGCTCGACAACCTGCTGGTGCAGGGCGAGGCGGAAGGGCCGGGCATGCCTTACGGCCCCGTGCCGCTCGACGGCGAGACCGCCGCCTTCGTCACTGCGCCGCTGACCTGGTCCAACGGCGACAACACCGACAATCTGGATCTTTACTTCTCTGACAATGCCGCGGAAGTCGAATCTCTCGCGCCAAGCGCGCGCGTTGTGAGCGGCGTCTGGACCAACCGCTACGCCCCCCCGTCCGCTCCGCTTCCCTGCAGCGCCGATTATTCCTGGCGCGTGGTAGCCTATGCCGCCAACGGGCTGGCCACCACCGGCACGGTCTGGAGCTTCACCACCCAGCCCGAGCCGCTCAAGACTTTGCCGTACGCGACCGGCTTCGATCTCAATCCGTGGGCCGAGGGCTGGAGCCCGCAGGGCGACGGCTCCAACCTCTGGTCACGCGCCGCCACCGCCGTCGCGGGCGGCCAGATGCCGGAGATGCACTGCGAAACCGGCAGCGCCGGGACGGCGCGGCTGGTCAGCCCGCCGCTGGCGACCGCCGGCTCGTCATTTCTGAACCTGAGCTTCAAGCATGACCTCGACTATTATGACTTTGCCAAAGACCCGGTTTGGATGCGCATTCAGACCAGCGCGGACGGTGAAAACTGGAGTGATGAATATGTCGCGGAGATCAGCGCCGACATCGGGCCGGAAACCTTTGCCACGCAAGTCGCGGCGCAGCCCGGCGGCGTGACATACGTGGCGTTCACGATCGACGGCGTCTTGTGGGACATCGACGGCTGGTGGATCGACGACGTCGCCATCTCCGCCTCGCTGCCGCCGCAGCCGCCGTGGTCGCCGCAGCCGTCCGCCGGCATGTTGACGGCTCCGGCTGATAGTCTGCTGACCTGGAGCAACGGCGTGCGCACGGTGACAGTCGACCTCTATCTGGGGACCGGCCAGACGGCGGTCGAGAACCTCGATCCCGCAACGCGGCGGCTCGCGGATCAGGCGGCGGTCTCGTTCGACCCCGGCGGCCTGACGGCAGGCGCGCGCTACTGGTGGCGGGTGGTCGCCCGCAGTAGCGACGGGCAGACAGCCGCAGGCCCGTTGTGGAGTTTCCGTGTGCGCTCCGCGCAGCCGCTGGCCTGCTGCTACCAGACCTCCTTTGTCGCTGACCCCTGGGACGAGGGCTGGACGCAGCAGAACGAGGGTTGCGACACGCTGTGGGGCGTGCATGAGACGCCGCCGGCATGGGCGGGCGGTAACCTGCCCGAGTTCGCCTGTTTCTCCGACTGGTCGGAAGACGCGGTTTCGCGTTTGGTCAGTCCGCCGTTGGACACGAGCGATGGCGCCCGCATCTGCGTCCGCTTCCGCAGCGCGTTCGGCTATTTCTTCGAGATGCCGGAAAACGTCGGATTCGTGATCCAGGCGAGTTCAAACGCGACCGACTGGGTGGACGAGGTGGTGTGGACGCCAACTGATCCGACGGTCACGAACGTTTGCCTGAGCCGCGTTTACGGCGACCAGACCTACGTGGCCTGGACGATTCGGGGCGATCTTTCAAACGTGGATTACTGGGCCATCGACGACGTGCTCTTCCATCCCTCGCTGGTAGCGGATGTTCTGCGGGAGAGCGGCCAGTGGGTGGTGTACTGGAACGGAATGGGCGGCAGCACCGGGTCGGTGGTGCGCACAACGACAAATCTGAATTCCGGCGAGTGGAGCGAGATCGCGGTACCTGCGGGCGGCGTCTGGACCAACACGCTGCCCGGCGCGACGCGTTTCTTCAAGATCGAGGCGCAGTTGCCTGAAAGCGAACTGTAGTAATTCGCGCGGTTCTACCGGATCAAGGTGGAGCTGCCGTGAAGAGGCAAGACTGTCGGGGGAATCAAATCATTCGATTTTATTGATTCCCTCGATATAAAGGAAACAACCATGAAACGGATGATGATGCTTCTCGCGGCGGCGCTACTGCCGTTGCTTGCCGCTCAGGCGGCGACGTTCACCGAGGACACGCATATCCCCGACGGGGACGCGGCCTACGAGGGGCAACCTGTGACGGTGGACGGCTGCACGCTCACGATCGACGGTGCGCACGTCTTCACCAATCTCTACCTGATCAACAACGCGACGCTCACCCACACCGCCGGCGCGGCGGGAATGATGCTGACCGTTTCCGGAATGGTGTCTGTCGCGACGGGATCTAAGATTGATGTCAGCGGCAAAGGGTTGCTGCCGCTGCCCGAGACCACAGGTCGCTCGGGCGGGAGCTACGGCGGGCGGGGCGGGAATTACATGGGTGATTCGGCCATGACCTACGGCGACGCATGCTGGCCCACGAATCTCGGGTCCGGCGGCATTTCAGAAAGGGCCGCGCACACACGCGGCGGCGGATGCATCCATGTCCAAGCGGACCTGTTCACGCTGGACGGAATGCTGTGCGCCAACGGCCAAAGCGAAGGGGGCGACTACACGGCGGGCGGCAGCGGCGGCGGCATCCTGCTCGATGTCGGCACGCTGTCCGGCAGCGGCACGATACAGGCCAACGGCGGCAATCCTTTCAGTACCGGCAGCCAGGGCGGCGGCGCGGGCGGCGGCGGGCGCATCGCGCTCTATTACGGCGACGACAGCGCGTTCACACCGCAGGCCATCGAAGCAGCCGGCGGAAACCACAATGGTGTCGGCGGCGCCGGCACGGTGTATCGCGAACGCAACGGCATGCCGGGATTGCTCAGGCTCGACAATCGCGGATACTCCACCTCGGAACAGATTCCCACAGTGATCGCTTTTCACTCGAATCGCTTCGACTGTGTGGAGACGCTGCGCGGTGCACGGGTCGAATTGACGGTCACACAGGCGGTGGCGGACGCATCCATCTCAAAGCGGACGTGTTCACACTGGACGGAACGTTATGCGCCAACGGCCAAAGCGGTGGGGGCGACTACACGGCAGGCGGCAGCGGCGGCGGCATCCTGCTCGATGTCGGCACGCTGTCCGGCAGCGGCACGATACAGGCCAACGGCGGCAATCCTTTCAGTACCGGCAGCCAGGGCGGCGGCGCGGGCGGCGGCGGGCGCATCGCGGTGTATTGCGACGACGACAGCGCGTTCACACCGCAGGCTATCGAAGCGGCCGGCAATACCCGCAATCGGCCCGGCGGCGCCGGCACGGTTTATTTCAAACGCGGAGAAGAGATGACTTCGCTGGTGTTCAACAATCTTGGCACTTACGCGGAAGAAGCCATCCCCACGCCGTTTGACTGCAATACAAACTTTGTTGAGCGTGTGGAGGTGCTCAGAGGCGCACGGGTCGCGCTGACGGTCACACAGGCGGTGACGTTGGCGTCCGTGGCGCTTTCAAACGCCGCGTTGACGGTTTCCGGGACGCTGGCGGGACCGGAACTCGACGTGACGTTGCGCGGCAGTTCCGTGCTGAGCCATGCGGCCGGCGACTCCAACGGTGTGAGCATCGCGGCATCCACTGTGGCCATCGGCGCAGGTTCGATGATCGATGTCAGCGGTAAAGGCGCCTTCGCCCTCCCTGAAACCGAAGGACGTTCCGGCGGCAGCTACGGCGGGCGCGGCGCCAACTCGTATGGGAGTTCCGCGCCGACCTACGGCGATGCGTGCTGGCCGACCGATCTCGGCTCAGGCGGGGTCGGGGATGGGTCCTCCATAGGCGGCGGCCGCATCGGGATCGAGGCGGAGACGCTCGTGTTGGACGGCGAACTGCGCGCGAACGGACAGGATGGATTCATTTACAGGGGGGGCGGCAGCGGCGGTTCGATTCTGCTGAACGTGTCCGCTTTGTCGGGCGCGGGCGTTCTCAAGGCGAACGGCGGATGCAATGGCAGCTACGGCGGCGGCGCGGGCGGCGGCGGCCGCGTGGCGGTCTATGCTCAGGACTTACAGGGTTTCGCGCCCTCGGCTCTGGAAGCCAAGGCCATTGCCGGCGCGGAATGGGGCACGGTCTTCCTGGGCGTGCCGCGCACGGTGGTCGTGACCTGCACGGGACAGGGCGTCTGCGATCCGGCGGGACCGGTCGTGATTCCCTACGAGGGCATGGAACCCTTCGTCTTCAATCCGATGCCGGTATCGCTGGCGACCAACGGCACGGCAGTGACGCCCGACATGATCTTCGAGTGGGTCAACACCGGGCTTTGGCGCGGCACGGCGGATGACGCCGTTTGGCTGGAGCGCCTCAACGGCCAGGACACGCTGGCGGCGGGCTTCGAGGCTCTGACGGCGGGGCAGGCCGTCGCGCAGCCGGGCGGCGGCATGGCGGTGACGGTCAACGGCGTGGCCGGCTGGCGTTACACGCTCGAGCGCCGCGAGAGCCTGACCGAAGGCGAGTGGCTGCCGGTACCGGGGCAGGCGGATATCCTGTGCGAGGTGAGCGGGCCGCTGCAGCTCAACGATCCCGCCATGCTGCCGCAGGCGTTCTACCGGGTGGTCGCGGCGCCGTAATCGAATGAATCGAGATAATCGAAAGAATCGATTCCCTCGACAGAAGCCTCGTTTTGTGCGAGATTCCGGAAAGGATCGCGGTTAGCCGCCGGCGGGAAGCGGCGTTGTCCCGGAAACTGAAATCGGAACGTTGACCCTAAATCAGGCAGTTGGAGTAAGAGTCATCGACTGAGTAATGAAAGTTTAAATCCGTTTGGGCTTTCGGCGTTCATGCCCTCTTGTGCGGCGCACCGTCTCATGCTATCATATGCACAGTTTAAGTGAGCATATTGGAGATTGTTATGGAAGCGAAATTGGTTGATTTCAGAAATCGGATGCGGGATATCCAAGCGGCGGTGTCGCGGCGTGAGCGTGTCACAGTCACTTCACACGGACATCCTTGGGCGGTGGTCATCGCTTGGGAGGACTTCAAGCCCGAAACGCCCAAGGCGAGTGAATTTGCGGCGGCGGGGATGTGGGCTGATCGTGACGATCTTGCGAATCCTGCCGAGTACATCAGCCGGCTGCGCTCTCGGAGGTCGTTTGCATGATCTTTGACTCGGATGTCATGATCTGTGCGTTCCGCGGCAACAAGAAAGCGCTCAAGGCGATCGACCATGCGGATTCGCGCGCAATCTCAGCCATCACGTATATGGAATTGTTGCAGGGCGTTCGCAGCAAGTATGAAATGCGGGAGATGAAGAAGTTCCTCTCCAGGCTTTCGTTCTCCACCCTGCCGGTCACCGCGAATATCTCCAATCGCGCAGTAACGATTATGGAAGCGACTGCACTCAAGAGCGAACTCGGTGTCTGTGATTCGCTCATCGTCGCCACCGCCTGCGAAACCGGAGACACGTTGCTCAGCGGCAACAAGAAGCGCTTCAAGGAAGTCGCGTTGCTTAACGCAATCGAATTCAAGTCCGAGTGATGCTTTGTGTGAATGCGAAAAGAATGAGATGATGTTAAGTGTTGCATTGGCTGGATAGCCTGTGCAACAATTCAACTTTGGAAGTTGCATGTAAAAATACGGGAACATCGGTATTGCCATGTTCGCATGAATTTCTCGCTTTGCGAATAACGCTGTAGCGAAAAACGAAAGGAACGGTAATGAATAAGCATTGGACGAGCATGACGATGATGGTCGGCGCACTGCTATTAAGCGGCTTATGCGCTACCCGGCTGGCGGCACAGACAACCGCCTTTACATATCAGGGCCGATTGCTGCAAGACGGGCTGCCGGCGAACGGGCAGTTTGATTTCTGCTTTGCCCTGTTTTCCAATTCGTACATCAAATATCCGCTGACCGATTGGTTAACCAACACCGCGGTGCAGGTTTCGGACGGTCTTTTCACGAGCACGCTCGATTTCGGCGCGGAGGTTTTCGACGGCAGTTCGCGCTGGCTGGAGATCCACGTGCGAACGAACGATAACAAGGTGGCATTCGAGTCGCTTTCTCCGCGGCAGCAGATCACGTCCGCGCCGTGGGCCATCCGGGCAGACGCGGCCAATCAAGCGGATCTCGCCGAGACGGTCGCGCCCGGAGGAGTGGATTCCGATGCGCTTGTCTCCGGCAGTGTCCTTCGTACCCATGTTCAAGCCGGTGCCATCGGGCGCAACGAGATCGCTCTGAGCGCGGTCGGCGGCCAGCAGTTGGCGGTCGGCGCGGTCGGCAGCGGCCATATCGGGGAGGGCGCGGTTAATGGCGGCCATATCGCCGCAGGGGCGGTCGGCGGCGCCCACCTTGCCGCAGGGGCGGTCGGGACTGACCATCTCGAGTGGGACGCCGTCGGCAGTCTGCAGTTGGCGCCGGGCGCCGTGACCAGCAGCCGACTGGCTGCGGACACGGTCAACGCCTCGCATCTGCGCGCCGCGAGCGTCCAGAGCAACCACCTTGCGGCAGGTTCGGTGCACCGCGTTCATCTGGCGCCTGACGCGGTGTTCACCAACGCTGCCGGGCTCTTCGGCTTCGTGCCGCCCGGAGGCATCGTGCTCTCGCCCTCGCCGACCCCGCCGCAGCCGGGCTACACACGCATGGGAGCCATGGACTCTGGGATCGGCGATGCCTGGTCGGTCGCCAGCGGGGTGGGTGCGCCTCTCAGCACACGGGAGTCGGCAACCGTCTGGACCGGCTCCGAGCTGATCACGTGGGGCGGGGCTCTCTATGGAGAGGACGATCTCAACACAGGCGCCCGCTACAACCCCGCGACCGACACCTGGACCTCCATGAGCACAAGCTGGGCTCCGACCGGACGATACGGTTCCGCCGCGGTGTGGACCGGCACAGAGGTGATCATCTTCGGCGGTCTTCAGGAAGGCGGTCTTCTGGATGGCAGCGCGTACGCCGCTGACGGCGCGATCTACACGCCTGCCACCGACTCCTGGCGACCCGTCACTACGAACAATGCACCCGTGAAAATGTTGCCTGCCTGCATGTCGTTTGCATGGACGCCGTCCGGCATGCTGATTGTTGGGCAAAAGTTCGAAGCCCTCAATGTGTACCCGACAGTGTGTTTTCTCTACGATCCCGTCGCGGACGTCTGGACGCCCCGCTCTACCGTCAACGCGCCGCAAAAGCGTTCGGATCACTCCCATGTCTGGACCGGCACGGAGCTGATCGTCTGGGGCGGTTCCAGCAGCAATTCAACTCCGTTAGCGGCGGGCATGCGCTACCGCGTTTCAGACAACACCTGGCGGAGCGTGTCCACGATTGGTGCGCCGTCGCCGCGCTATAGGCACGTCGCGGTGTGGACCGGATCGCGCATGATCGTCTGGGGCGGCTGGGGCCTGCGTCCGGATGGCGTTACGATCGGGAGGCTCAACGACGGCGGCATCTACGATCCCGCCAGCAATACATGGGCACCCCTCTCGATGATCGGCGCACCCGAGCCACGCAGTAGTTCCGCGGCGGTCTGGACCGGCTCCGCGATGGTGGTCTGGGGTGGAAGCCGCGGAATCGACGACAACTACCGGAGTGGCGGCGTGTATGATCTGGCCACGGACACGTGGACGCCCACCGCTTTGTCCGGTGCGCCTCGGGGACGCTACGGTCACAATGCGTTATGGGATGGCAATCGCATGCTCATTTATTCGGGCAGTGATTCGGAGTCGTACCCTGCGCAGGTCGAACGCCTCGATCCGACCAAGGGGCTTTACTATCTCTACCGCTGGCAGTGATCGCGTGTACGACGACATTCAGGAGGACGCGATGAAAAAGAGGTTGAATCAAGTACGGGCGGTTGCGAGAAGAAAACGGTTGACGACGGTTGGCTTGTGCGGGCCGGTCTTGCTGGGCGCGTTTACGGCGGCGGCGGAGTTCGCCATCGACTGGCATACGGTGGATGGCGGCGGCGGCGTCAGCACGGGCACGGTCTACTCGGTATCCGGCACGGTGGGGCAGCCCGACGCGCGCGCCGCGAGCGGCGGCGCGTATGCCTTGCAAGGCGGGTTCTGGAGCGTGGTCACCGTATTGCAGACGCCCAACGCGCCGCAGCTCGCCATTGCTGTCCGCAACGGCATCGTGTATGTCTCGTGGCCGCTGCCCGCCGATGGCTGGGTGCTGGGCTTCACGAACGCGCTGCCGCACGAGGCGGCCGCGCCGTGGCCGCGCCATTCGCCGCCCTATGCGTCGGCTGGCGGACGGATGGAGTTCGCCGAGCCGGTCGTCTACGGTGCGCACTTCTACCGGCTGTTCAAGGATCCATGATGGCAACTGCGGAAAACAAGACCGCGGCGGGCCAAGCCAATACCACTCCGTAACGGTTTCCGCTACGGCAGCGCCACGCGGATGCGGAAGAAGCGCGTGGCGCTGTTGGTGGCGCCCCAGACAGCGTCGCCTAGTTCGGCTTTGCCTTCGATGGTGTAGGCGCGTTGTCCGCCTAGGTCGGGCTGCCAGGAGAGGCGGGGCGCGCCGTCTTCCAGAGACAAGCCGGCGCTCAGAATCGAATTCTCGTCCTCCGGGTCGGAACCGGCCACATACTCCTGCCATGTGGCATGGCCGTCGCTATCGTAATCGTCCCATGCGGCGTCTTCGTAGTCGCCGCCGGAGGCTGCCAGCAGCGCGGTGAACCCGTCGAGCCAGGCGTGCGGCACGGCGACCGGCGTTGAAGCCGTCGCGGTGCCTCCTCCCGACGATGCGAACTGCACATCGTCGAGCCAGATGCAGTCGTCGCCTTCGCCCCACCCCGAATCCTTGCGGTATTCCCAGCGCAGGGTGTGGATGCCCGCAGCCAGCTCGTTGGTCACGGCCATCCAGCCGGTTTCCCCGTCGATGACGGCGACCTCGTCGCCGTCGATCAGGAAAAAGCCTTGATCCCAATATTCTTCGCTGGAGGCGCGCCACCAGAACGTGAACGTGCCGGGGCCGGTCACCGTGGCCTGCAGCCAACTGGTCGTGTCGTCCGCGGTAACGCCGCTGCGCGCGGCGTCGGCGTCACGCACGGCGCTTGGCAGCGCCAGTCCGACCCATGGACCGGAGCCTCCTGTCGAAAACGAGAACGCACTCGTATCCAACGCTTCGGCAATCGTTCGGTCGCCGGTCAGAGGCGGAAGGGCGAAATTGGCGCGAAGGTTGCGGTCGCCGGAGACGACGAACGCGAAGACGGCGTTGGTGGACACTTCGACGAAATCCCATTCGACGCTGCTCCATTCCGTCCAATTAACGAAGACATAGCCGTCGTTCGGCGTGGCGGTCACCGTGGCGGTCGCGCCGGACGCATAGGTGCCGTTCCCCG
>MWEJ01000042.1 GCA_002071025.1 Verrucomicrobia bacterium ADurb.Bin070
CGTGCTGCTGGCGACACTCTTTGTGACCTTCCCCTTTGTGGCGCGCGAGCTGATTCCGCTGATGACCGAACAGGGCACCGAAGAGGAAGAGGCGGCGTTGAGCCTCGGCGCGACCGGCTGGCAGATGTTCCGCAGGGTGACGCTGCCCAACGTCAAATGGGGCCTGCTCTACGGCGTGATCCTCTGCAACGCGCGCGCCATGGGCGAGTTCGGCGCGGTCTCGGTGGTCTCCGGACACATTCGCGGCGAGACCAACACCCTGCCGCTGCATGTCGAGGTCCTGTACAACGAATACCGCTTCACGGCGGCGTTCGCCTGCGCCTCGCTGCTGGCCGGCCTGGCGATGGTCACGCTGATTGTGAAGACGGTGGTGGAGCGTCAAGCCGCGCGGCAGACGGCACGCGGAGGTGAAGCATGAGCATTTCAATTCATCAGGTGAGCAAGACTTTCGGCGCGTACACGGCGCTTGACGACGTCTCGCTGGAGATCCCGTCCGGCGAACTGACGGCCCTGCTCGGGCCGTCGGGCTCCGGCAAGACCACGCTGCTGCGCATCGTCGCGGGACTGGAGACAGCCGATCCCGACGGTCGCGGACGCATCCTGTTCGACGGCGCTCCGGTGACGGAGAGCCCGGTGAACCGGCGCCGCGTGGGGTTCGTCTTTCAGCATTACGCGCTGTTCCGGCACATGACGGTGTTCGAGAACATCGCATTCGGCCTGCGCGTCAAGCCGCGCGGCGAAAGGCCCCCGCGCGACGAGATCCGCGAGCGCGTCCACGCGCTGCTCAAGCTGGTTCAGCTCGAACAGCTCGCGCAGCGCTATCCGTCGCAGCTTTCCGGCGGGCAGCGGCAGCGGATCGCGCTGGCCCGCGCGCTGGCGATCCAGCCGCGCGTGCTGCTGCTCGATGAGCCTTTCGGCGCGCTCGACGCGCAGGTGCGCGCCGAGCTGCGGCGCTGGCTGCGTCATCTGCACGACACGATCCACGTGACCAGCATCTTCGTGACGCACGATCAGGAGGAAGCGCTGGAGGTGGCCGACCGTATCGTGGTAATGAACAAGGGCCGGATCGAACAGACGGGCACACCGGACGAGGTGTTCCAGAACCCGGCCTCGGAGTTTGTCATGAAGTTTCTCGGCGACGTGAATGTGTTTCACGGGCGGGTACACAACGAGCGGCCGGTGTTCACCGGCGACTCGTCCGAAGACGGCAGCGTCCGCCTGCTGGTGCGGCCCCACGATTTAGCGGTGCTGCCGCACCCGGGATCGGGCATCAGCATTCCGGCGCGCGTCTACCGCGTGATGACTGCCGGCGCGCTGGTGAAGATCGAACTGCTGGACGGACAGAACCGGCTGGTGCAGGTGCAGGTGCCGCATGAGACGTACCGGACCGCGCCGGTGAACGCCGGGCAGCAGGTCTATCTGGCGCCCAAGGAATCGCGCCTGTACGGTCAGTCCAGCGAGCGGTTGGAGTACGTGATTTAAGAAAGCGGAAGCGAGAGGAGGCCGAAGATGACGGCAGAAGCGTTGAGAAGCGAGTTGGCGGGACAAGCGCCGGAGACGGTGCTGCGGCGAGCGTGGGAAATTTTCGGCGAGAGGCTCGTGTTCGCGACTTCGCTGGCGGCGGAGGACCAGGTCATCACCGAGATGATCGCGCGCAACCGGTGGCCGATTCCGCTGGTGACGCTGGACACGGGCCGGCTTTTCCCCGAGACCTATGACCTGCTGGCTGAGACCGAACGACGGTATGGCGTGCGCATCCAGGTGTTCTTTCCGGACCGCGCGGCGGTTGAAGCGATGGTCGCCGAGTCTGGGGTCAACCTCTTTCGCGACAGTGTCGCGTCCCGCAAGCGGTGCTGCCAGGTGCGCAAGATCGAGCCGCTGCGGCGCGCGCTGGCCCCGTACGCGGCCTGGATCTGCGGGCTGAGGCGCGGGCAGTCGGTCACGCGCGCCGAGGTGAGCGAGGTCGAGGACGACGCGGCGAACGGCCGGGTCAAAATCAATCCGCTGGCGGCCTGGAGCGAGGAGCAGGTGTGGGGCACGATCGCGGCGCGCGGCATCCCCTACAATCCGCTGCACGACCGGGGCTATCCGAGCATCGGCTGCGCCGGCTGCACGCGCGCGGTGCGCCGCACCGAGGATGTCCGTGCCGGCCGCTGGTGGTGGGAAGAGCCCGAACAGAAAGAGTGCGGGCTGCATCGGGGGAGATAGGATTTAGGAATTAGAAGTTAGGAATTAGGAGTTAGAGGCATGAAGACCCTGTCACAACTGAAACAGCTCGAAGCGGAGAGCATTCACATTTTCCGCGATGCGGTGAGCCAGGCGCAGAATCCGGTGCTGCTCTACTCCATCGGCAAGGATTCGTCGGTGCTGGTGCGGCTGGCGCAAAAAGCGTTCTACCCGGGACGCCTGCCGTTCAGCGTGCTGCACATCGATTCGACCTGGAAGTTCCGCGAGATGATCGCCTTCCGCGACCGCTTCTGCGCCGAGCAGGGGCTCGATCTGATCGTTCATTCCAACGAGGAGGGCCGCGCGAAAGGGGTCAATCCCTTCGATTACGGCAGTCGCGCCTACACCGACATCATGAAGACGCAGGCCCTGCTCCAAGCGCTCAAGGCCGGCAAGTTCGACCTCGCGTTCGGCGGCGCGCGGCGCGACGAGGAGAAGTCGCGCGCCAAAGAGCGCGTCTTTTCCTTCCGAGACCGGCACCAGCAGTGGGATCCGAAAAATCAGCGGCCGGAGTTGTGGAACCTCTACAACGCGCGGGTCAATCCCGGCGAGAGCGTGCGCGTCTTTCCGCTCTCGAACTGGACGGAGACCGACATCTGGCAGTATATCCGCGTCGAGAAGATTCCGATCGTGCCGCTCTATTTTGCGGCGCCGCGACCGGTGGTGGCGCGTGATGGCCAGTGGATCATGGTGGACGACGACCGGATGCGTCTGGAGCCGGGCGAGCGTCCGCAGGAGCGCTGGGTCCGTTTCCGCACGCTCGGCTGCTATCCGCTGACCGGCGCGGTCGAGTCGCGTGCCGCGACCATCGAGGACATCGTGGCCGAGACCATGCAGGTGCGGGTGAGCGAGCGCTCGACGCGTGTCATCGATCATGACAGCGACTCGTCGATGGAGCAAAAAAAGCGGGAGGGTTATTTCTAATGAACACGATCGACACATTTTTAAACGAGCACGAACACAAGAACCTGCTGCGCTTCATCACCTGCGGATCTGTGGACGACGGCAAGTCCACGCTGATCGGCCGGCTGCTGTATGACAGCAAGCTGATCTATGAGGACCAACTGAGTTCGCTGCAGGACGCGAGCGCCAAAAACGGCACCACAGGCAGCGGAGAGATCGACTACGCGCTGCTGTTGGACGGGCTCAAGGCCGAGCGCGAGCAGGGGATCACGATCGATGTGGCCTACCGCTACTTCGCCACGCCGCAGCGGAAGTTCATTATCGCCGACACGCCCGGGCACGAGCAGTACACGCGCAACATGGCGACCGGGGCATCGACCGCCAATTTAGCGGTGATCCTGATCGACGCGCGCTACGGGGTCGTGACCCAGACGCGGCGCCATGCGTTCATCGCCTCGCTGCTGGGCATCCGCCATCTGCTAGTCGCGGTGAACAAAATGGATATCGGCGGGTATCAAGAGGAGACTTTCCTCCAGATCCGCCAGAGCTTCCAGGATTTCGCGCGCAAGCTCGACATCCCGGATATCCGGTATGTGCCGATCTCCGCGCTGAAGGGCACGAACGTCGTGACGCGCGCGCCGCAGGCGACGCCGTGGTACGAGGGCCCCTCGCTGCTGGAGATTCTGGAGACGGTCGATGTGTCGAGTGATGTGAACCAGCGCGACTTGCGCTTCCCCGTGCAGGTGGTGTTGCGGCCGCATCTCAACTTCCGCGGCTTCGCGGGCAGTGTGGTGTCCGGCACGGTCGCACCCGGCGACCGCATCCGCGTGCTGCCTTCGAATGTCACGTCGACCGTGGCGCGCGTGGTGACGGCGGATGGCGATTTGCCCGAGGCGTTCGCGCCCCAGGCAGTGACCGTGGAATTGGACGACGAGGTCGACATCAGCAGCGGCGACATGATCGTGCATGAGAACAACCGGCCGCAGGTCAAAGACCGTTTTGAAACCGTGGTGATCTGGATGAGCGAGACGCCGCTCAAGGCGGGCGACCGCTATCTCGTGCGTCACGCCGGGCGGTTCGTCAAGGCGCGCATCGACGCCGTGCTGTATGCCGTGGATGTCAACACCATGGAGCAGTGCCAGGCCGAATCGCTCGGACTGAATGGCATCGGGCGCGTGGTCGTGGAAACCACGCAGCCGCTCTATCTTGACGCCTATGCCGCCAACCGCGCGACAGGCAGCCTGATTCTTGTGGACCCGCTCAGCAACGTCACGGCCGGCGCGGCGATGGTCACCGAAGACGTGTTCGTCGACGCCGATACCCCGCGCGTGGTGGGCGATGCCGCCGCACTTCTGCGCGACCACGTGGACCGCCGCGAGTTCCACTGGGAGACGGGACTGGTCTCGGCCAAGGACCGGCTGCTGCGTAACCGGCATGTTGGCAAGACCGTGCTGGTGACCGGCGCCTCCGCGCAGGCGGTGCAGCGTTTCGGCAAGGAGTTAGAGCTGCGGCTTTTCAAACTGAACCTGAACTCGTATTATCTGGGCTATGCGAGCTTGGCGCGCGGTCTGGCCTCGGACGTGCGCGATATCCGTTCCGAGCATGACGCGCAGGTTCAGCGGCTCGGGGAGCTGGCCCGCATCCTGACTGATGCGGGGATGATCTTCATCACGGCGATTCCCGAGGCGGACGCCTTTACGGTCGAGCGCCTGAAGGTGCTGAACGCGCCCAGCGAACTGCTGGTGGTGTCGCTGGAGCGTGACGCGCGGCGGCCGGTGCCGGCCGAGGCGGCACTGGACGAGGCTGTAGAGATTGCGCAAAACGTGGATGCGGTGCTGGCGTTGCTGGCCGATCACCGCGTCATTCCGGAGTACTGCATTTAGAGGGGTGGCATGACGAAGCGATACGACGAGTTGGAGGAGGCGTTCCTCAGATATGAGCGCGGCGAGCTGACGCCGGAAACGATCAAGCCGGTCGTGGCGCGTTACGGGATCTACCAGCAGCGCGACGGTGCCTTCATGGCGCGCGTGCGGGTGTGCGGCGGCGAGCTACCGTGCGCGAGCCTGCGTGCGCTGGCCGATCTCTTGGACCCGGTCGGTGCGCGCGCGCATCTCACGACGCGCCAGGACATCCAGATTCACGATCTGCCCGCCGTGCGCGTGGCGCAGGTTGTGGCGGCCTGCGATGCGTTGGGTTATCCGTTCCGCGGGGGCGGCGGCAACACCTACCGCAACCTCGTGGTCGGTCCGTCGAGCGGGCTGTCGGCCTCCGGCTGTTTTGACGTTTATCCGTATGCGCATGCGGTGAACCGCGCGGTGATGGCGAGTGACGCCGCCTTCCAATTGCCGCGGAAATTCAAAATCGGGTTCTTCGCGGAAGCGGCGGACGCCCTGCGCGCGGCGGTGCATGACGTGGGTTTCGTGGCGACGCAGCGCGGCGGCGCGCGCGGATTCGTGCTGACCGGCGGGGGCGGCATGGGCCGCGAAAGCCGTGCCGGCGTGTTGTTGTCGCCGTTTCTGCCGGCCGGCGATGCGGTGCGTGCCGCGTTGGCCGCCGTGGCGCTCTTTCACGCGCACGGCGACCGGGAGAACCGTAATCAGGCGCGCCTGCGCTTTGTGTTGAAGCGGTTGGGGGACGAGGCGTTTCGCGAACGCTTTTGGCAGGCTTTCGACGCGACTGTGTGTGACGAGACGGTGCCCGAGGTGCCTGAGACCGCCCTGCCGGAAGGCTTTGCGGCGCGTGCCGCGGCGGCGCAGCCGGATGTTGGCCAGGACATGGACATGCGTTTCGACGTGTGGAAGCAGATGGCGGTGCTGCCGACCCGGTTTGGCGCGGCGGTGCGCTCGGTGCGGCTCTTTGTGCCGTACGGCAATCTCAGCGCCGTGCAAATGCGCACCGTGGCGCGCATCGCCGAAGATGCCGGCTCGCCGTTTGTCCGTGCGCTGCCCGCGCAGGACCTGCTGATTCCCTTTGCGGCCGATGCCGAGCTGCCCGCCCTGTTCGCGCGGCTGCGGCGCGATCTGGCCGGCCTTGACGTGACGGTCGACTCCTACAAGGGGCATGTGGTCACCTGCGTCGGGGCGACGGTGTGCCGGATCGGGGTGGCCGACGCGCCGGCGGCCGGGGATGCCCTGGCGGCGGAACTGGACCGTTTTCTGCCGGCCGACACCCCGGCGAAGCTGCGCCTGTTCCGCCGGGTGGCGGATGACGTTCGCATCTCGGGGTGTCCCAACGCCTGTTCGGCGCACCCCGCCGCGCGCACCGGCATTCAATGCGTGAAACGGCGGCAGGCCAACGGCACGGTGGTGACGCTGGGACAGCTTTTCACCGGCGCGGGCATCGGGCCTGACGGCGCGGTGCGGCTTTCTGCGGCGGATCCGCGCGGGCCGCTGGCGCTGGCCGACCTCGCGCGCATTCTGCTGGACGATCCGGACGCCTAAAACAGGGGGCCGACGCCACACGTTTGAAAGTGTGGCGTCGGCCCGGCAGAGTTCCGCATCCCACTGTGTGCCAGCGGGTTTTCCCCGGTTCAGCGCGTGCTTTGGTCGCCGCCCGAATACAGGATCTTGCCGCTTTGTCCGTCCGCGATGCAGAAGGACTCAGGATGGCGGTGGAGCTCCGACTTGAAGGTGAGCCGGCCCGTGTAGCGCCGCTGCAGTTCGACTAGGAAGGCCTCGTCCTCGGTGCGCAGGCGTTCGAGCACGCTGGGCGCGACGACGATCTGCAACTCGACCATGTTATGTCCCTCATGGCGCACTTTGCGCATGAGGGCCGCGATCTGACGCTGGATGTCCACGCTCAGCGCCAGAGGCGATTTGATCAAGCCATGGCCGCGGCAGTAGGGGCAGTCCGAGTACATCTGCGAGAGCAGGCTCTCTTCCTGGCGCTGGCGGGTCATCTCCATCAGGCCCAGCTCGGAGATGGGCAGCACGTTGGTGCGGGAGCGGTCGCGCTTGAGTGCCTGCTTCATGGCCTTGTGGACCGCGTTCTGGTGTTTGCGCGACTTCATGTCGATCAGGTCGAGCACGACCAATCCGCCGATGTTACGCAGGCGGAGCTGGCGCGCGACCTCCTCGACGGCCTCGAGATTGACCTCCAGAATCGCATCTTCCTGCGAGCCTTTGCCCCGGTGGCGGCCGGTGTTGACGTCGATGGCGATCAGCGCTTCGGTCTCATCGAAGACCAGATAGCCGCCGGACTTGAGATTCACCTTGCGCCGGAAGGCTTCTTCGAGCTGGCGCTCCACGCCGTGGTGCTCGAAGATCGAGAGCTGGCCCTCGTAATGGTGGATGACGTTTTTTGCGCGGCGCGAGATTTTGCCGGCCACGCCGCGGATGCGGTCGAACGCCTCGGCGTCGTCGATCGTCACGCGGTCGATCTCCTCGGTCAGCCAGTCGCGCACGACGCGCTCGACCAGATCGGGCTCGTGATAGACGCAGGCCGGCGGCTTGAGGTTCTTGATGTTGCTCTGCAGTTCGTTCCACGACTCCCACAGGTTGCGCAGGTCGCGCACGAAGGCGCGCTTGTTGGCGCCCGAGCCGACGGTGCGGACGATCAGGCCGGCGTCATCCGGCAGCGGCAGGCGGTCGAGAATCTTTTTCAGGCGCTGGCGCTCCTTGGCATCGCCGATCTTGCGCGAGACGCCGCGCAGGCGCGTGCCGGGCATCATGACCAGATAGCGTCCGGGCAGACTGAGGTTAGCGGTGACGCGCGGGCCCTTGGTGCCGATCGGGCCCTTGGTGACCTGCACCACGATTTCGGAGCCCGGGGGGAAGCGCTTGGAGATATCCTCGTTAGAGACCCGTCGCCGCCGCGAAGGGCGCGCGCGGTCGTCATCATCATCCAGCCTGCTGTCATCGTCGGGCAGCATGTCCCAATAGTGCAGGAAGGCGTTTTTCTTTAGGCCGATATCGACGAAAGCGGCCTGAAGATCGTGCTCCAGATTTTGAATGCGTCCTTTGAAGATACTGCCCACGAGGCGTTCCTCTGTGGGGTGTTCGACCTGAAACTCTTCGACGCGTCCATTCTCGACCACCGCCACGCGGGTTTCGAGCTTTTCGACGTTGACGACGATCTCGCGCTTGGGCGCACCTTTTTTAAACCATCCGAACAATGACATGCTTTCTCCTCCTTGTTGAGCCTTTTGCGGGCGTTGTCGGCGCCCGTTCAAAACCTTGTCTCCGATTCACGCCCATAGATGGACACACTCTGGACGATGCCGAATGCCGCCATCATGGTCAGCATAAAGGTGCGTCCGTAACTGATGAACGGCAGCGGCAGTCCGGTTATCGGCATCATCCCGATCGTCATCGCAATGTTGATGAACATGTGACTGAAGGTCAGGGTGATGATGCCGACACAGAACAGGCGCCCCGTATCGTTCTGGCAACGAAACGCCACCCACAGTCCCGAGCCCAACAGGCCTAGGAACAGCAGCAGCACCGTTAAGGAACCCGCGAAGCCGGCCTCTTCGGCCAGCACCGCGAAGATGAAATCATTGGACGAAACCGAGGGCGGCAAATACCCGAGCATGTACTGCTCGCCTTTGAGGTAACCTTTGCCCCAGGCGCCGCCGGAGCCGACCGCGATCTCCGACTGGCGGCGGTTGTACCCGCTGCCGTGCAGATCTTTGTCCGGGAAGAGGAACACCTGCAGGCGCCGCACCTGATGCGGCTTGAGCTGGGTCATCGCGATCATCTGTTCGCGCCGCTCGCGCGGCAGGTTGCTCTTTTCGGCCGTGTAGATCAGGCCCAGGATCAAGGCGGCGCCGGCCGCGCCGGCCAGCACGCAGGACCAGACGATGCGCGGCGCCACGCGCGCGGTGAAGAGCATGGCGAAGACGGTGGGCACCAGCACCATCGCCGTGCCGAGATCGGGCTGCGCCAGAATCAGCGCGGCCGGTACGCCGACCGCGACGAGCGTCAGCAGAAACATCACGGTGCCCCGCTTGGCGTCGCGCCGGCTGTAGAGCCAAGCGAGCAGCATGACCACCGCCAGCTTGGCGGGCTCCGAAGGCTGGATGCCGAAGAGCCAGCGCCGCGCCCCCATGCGAGCCTCGCCGATCAGCGGCACGAGTATCAGCAGCACCAGGCAAGCCAGGTAGACCAGCCAGCCCCAGCGGCGGATCACGGTGCGGTAATCGACCCATGCCAGCAGCAGGTAGGCCGCCAGGCCGGCCACGCCGACCTCGGCATGGCGCATATAGAGCATGCGCAGCTCCGGGTCTTCGCGCACCGAGCAGGCACTGTAGACAAACGCCACGCCGATCACGATCAGCCCGGCCATGCAGGCGAAGAGCAGCGGGTTGAGGCGCTGGAAGCGGTCAAGGACGGTTTTCAGCATGTCAGTCCCCCCTCACTTCCGGACCCGGGGCAACCGCGTCCGCTGTCGGCTCGTTCTCGGGCGGCGCCTCGCCGAACACCGAAACCAGCACGTCATGCACCATCGGGGCGACGGTGAGGCCGCCCGATTCGCCGTTCTCGACGACGATCGCGACGGCCGCCGTGGGCTGTTCGAAGGGCGCGAAGGCGGTGACCCACGTGTTCTTGCGTCGCACGCCGCCCACATCGACTTCGGCCGTCCCGGTTTTGGCGGCGACCGCCGTGCCGCGCACGCGCACGCGGCGCCCGGTGCCCAGTTCCGCCACGTCGTGCATGCCGCCGCGCACCAGCGCGATGGCCTCAGGCGGCCATGCCATGGTGTTGCGTGCTTCAGGCAGGCCCGCGCGCCGTACCAGATGGGGTCGGTAGACGGTGCCTCCGTTCGCAAAGACCGAGGTCAGCAGCGCCATCTGCAGCGGCGTGGTGAGCAGCAGGCCCTGGCCGATAGAGATCTGGCAGGTGTCGCCGGGCCGCCAGGCGTCGCGCATCTGTTTCTCCTTCCACGCGCCGGTGGGCAGCAGGCCGCCGCCCTCGCTGGGCAGGTCGATGCCGGTGGGCGTGCCGAGCCCGATCCGGTGCGCCTCCTCATAGATCGGGTCGTAGCCGATGCTATGGCCGAGGTGGCAGAAGAAAGCGTTGCACGACTGTTCGATGGCCTTGCGCATCGCGATTTCGCCGTGCCCGTACGTGTTCCAGCAGCGCAGCCGCATGGTGCCGAGCCGGAAAACGCCGTCGCAGGCGTGCGTCATTTCGGCCGAGATGCCGCGGCGCAGCGCGGCGATCGCGGTGACCGGTTTGAAGGTGCTGCCCGGCGCGTAGCGGCCCAGCACCGCGCGGTTGAAGAGCGGCAGCGCGGGGTCGTCGTTCAGGCGTTTCCAGACGCCCGGGGTCATGATCGGCACGAATTCATTGGGATCAAATGCAGGCGCACTGGCCAGCGCCAGCACCTCACCGTTGCGCGGATCGAGCACCACGCCCGCGCCGCGCCAGCCGCGCAAGGCCTTCTCCAGCGCGCGCTGAACCTTGATGTCCAGCGTGAGGTGAACGTCAGCGCCGGCGACCGAGGGCTCGCCTTCCCAGACCGCATGTTTATAGCCGCGCGCGTCGACGCGGATCAGGCGTCCGCCCGAGGTGCCGGTGAGGACTTGGTTGTACTGCCTTTCAACGCCCTGCTTGCCGATCATTTCGGGCAGGTAGAAGTGGATTTTCTGCCCCGGCAACGGAAGCGGGCGGTCACGGCCGACATAGCCCAGCACATGCGCGGCGAACGCACCCTGCGGATAGGTCCGCTCGGGCTGCACATAGACGTCGACGCCGGGGAACGACTCCACCGTTTCGGCCCAGCGCGCGAGCGTTTCCTGGTCCACGTCGCGCCAGGCCAGCAGCGGCATCGGCAGGCTCTGCAGCACATGGTTAGAGATTGCGGCGAACGAGAGCTGGCGCGGGATGCCCAGCTCGGCGGCCAAACGGTCGACGTCGGCATCCACCGCCCGGATCGTGTTGATCCAGCGCCCGCGCTTGCGCAGCTCCTCGACATAGTAGGCGATGCAGTAGCTCGCCCGGTTGTCGGCCAGGCAGACGCCGTTGCGGTCAAAAATCCGGCCGCGCGGTCCCGGCACCTGAACCCGCCGCACGCTCTGCCGCAACTGGTCGCGGGAAAGCACAGAAAAGCGCTCCACCTGGACGCGGTGCAACGCCACTGCCAAAAACACGATTCCTGCCGTAAACAACAGCGCAAAAAGCGCGATCCGCCAGCTATCGGTCAGTTTCTGCCCATAAGATTCCATGTCCCTCTTTCACCGGCGTGACAAGGCCGGAGAGGCGGTCGATCAGACCGCAAAACGCAAATCCCGCGAAGCCGGCCAGCAGGCCGGCCGGCACCGTATAGCCCAGCGCCTTCAGGCTGTCCAAGGAGAAAAACGCGGCGCCGTCGTGCAGCCACAGACGGGTCCAGAGCCATTGCGCGGCGGCGGCCGCCGCCGTCAGCAGCGTGCCTTGCAGCAGCCCAGCCTCCAGAAAGACCCGCTGCAGCAGGCGCACCGCGCCGTAGAGCAGCATCAGAAA
Source organism: Verrucomicrobia bacterium ADurb.Bin070 (assembly GCA_002071025.1). GTDB lineage: Bacteria > Verrucomicrobiota > Kiritimatiellia > RFP12 > UBA1067 > DUPH01. The sequence continues at coordinate 11,574 of MWEJ01000042.1, forward strand.
GAGCGGCGTGCAGAGCGGCGGCAGGCCCCCGAGCGCGTCGGTGAGGCCGCCGGCCCAGACCGCGGCCGTCAGGGCGACCCACACCGGACGGGTCAATGCGGCATAAAGCGCGGCGGCCGTCAGGAAAACGAGCTTGACCGGAAAGGCGGCGGTCGCGGGAATCAAATCCTGCATCAGCGCGGCCATGAGCAGGGTGAAGGCCAGAACCGGAAGCTGCATGTCAACGCGCATGTCGGCCTCCTTGGCGTGTCAGGATGAAGACCTCGTCGAGCGCCGCCATGTCCACAGCCGGCAACACGGCGGCCTCGCGCGAGAGGCCGTCCGATTCCAGGCTGCTCTCCAGCAGGTAGCCGACAGTCAGCCCCTTGGGGTAGGTGGGGCCCAGTCCGGACGTGACGACGCGCGTGCGCGGCGGCGGTTCAAAGTCGCGGGCCAGGTAACGCAGCCGCAGCGGCTCGACCACATAGAGCAGGGTCAAGACGGGGTCGGCCGCGGGGCGCGCGCCGCCCCCGTACAGGATGCCGCGCACGACGCCCACGCCCTCGCCGGGCGTCTCCAGTTCGCAGGCGACACGGCTGTTGGGGTCGGTGATCAGCATCGTCTCGCAGGTGTGGGGCGAGACGTCCACGACACGCCCCACCACGCCGTCGGGGACCACGACGGGATCGCCTTTGCGGACCCCGTGCAGCGAGCCTTTGGCCAGCCGCACGCTCTGCCACACGGCGGCGGTGCCGCCACGCGAGAGCACCGGGGCTGCCTGCCAGCGGCAGGGGATCGGCGGGGAGAAATCCAGCAATGCGCGCAGGCGGGCGACTTCGGCTTCCAGCGCCTCGGTCTCGGCGAGCGCCATGCGCAGGCGCGCCACGTCGCGCTCCAGCATGGATGCGCGCGCCGCGCTGCGGGCACGCGAAAGAACGGCCTGAAGGCGAACCCAGACGGTTCGCTCAAGCCACACCTTGGCATTCTCGTAGGGATAGAGCGCTTCGCGTGAAAACACACCCACCCCGGCGTGCCAGAACACCAGCACGCCGAGCGATGCCGCCAACAGCCATACCCACCGTTTCGCTTGCTTCACCCTGGTCGCTCCCCCGTTTTACCGGGCAGGCAGAGACCAGAAAGCAGCCGTGAAAAAGATCACCGGCCCATTTTCGACTTGGCCAGGAAATTCAGCTCGTTCAACACCACCCCCGTCCCTTCCGCGACCGCGCTCAACGGGTCGTCGGCCAGTGTGACGGGCAATCCTGTCTGTGACGCGATCAGCTTGTCCAGCCCGCGCAGCATGGAGCCGCCGCCGGCCAGCACAAGGCCACGGTCCACAAGATCGGCCGACAATTCGGGCGGACACTTTTCCAGCGTGATCCGCACGGCGTCGACGATTGCGGAAACCGGTTCCTGCAAGGCGTCACGAATTTCTTCCGAGGTGACAGTCAGGGTTTTGGGAAGTCCGGCCACCAAGTCGCGGCCTTTGACTTCCAGCGTGCGCTCCTCACCCAAAGGATAAGCCGAACCAATGGTGATTTTAATCTCCTCCGCGGTCCGCTCTCCAATCATCAGATTGTAAACTCTTCGCATGTACTGGACGATGCACTCGTCCATGGCGTCGCCGCCCACGCGGACACTCCGCGCGTACACAATGCCGGCCAGCGAGATCAACGCGACCTCGCAGGTTCCTCCGCCGATATCGACGATCATGTTGCCAGCCGGCTCAGACACGGGCAACCCCACGCCGATGGCGGCCGCCATCGGCTCTTCAATCAGGAAGACCTCGCGGGCGCCCGCGTGGCGCGCCGACTCCTGCACGGCGCGTTTCTCCACTTCCGTGATATCGCTCGGCACCGCCACGATCACGCGCGGTTTCACCAGCTTGGCCGAATGGACCTTGCGGATGAAGTAGCGGATCATCGCCTCCGTGATATCGAAATCAGCGATCACGCCCGACTTCATGGGCCGGATCGCCACAATGTTCCCCGGCGTGCGGCCCAACATGCGTTTGGCCTCCTCGCCGACCGCCAAAATCCGTTTGGTGCCCTCCTGAATGGCCACGACAGACGGTTCCCGGATCACGATCCCGCGGTCTTTGACAAAAACCAAGGTGTTCGCGGTCCCGAGATCAATCCCGATATCGCTGGAGAAAAAGGCCAAAAGCTTATTGAACATCACGCGTTCTTTCCCGTGGGACAAACGTTCTTCACCGTGCCATAAAGGCGCAGTGTTTGTAGTTTCAACGATAAACCCCGGCGGGTCAAGCAGAAACAGCAAAAACCGCAAGTCGTTCAGGCCTCGGACTGGAAGATGCCCTGGAAGTCGACCATCTCGGCGGCCATGGCAAAGACGGTCAGCGGCAGGCTGGAGGTGCCGTCGAGAAACGCGCGGGTATACGCCGCGTAGGCGTCGTCGGACTCGTTCTCGGGCTTGCGCACGCCCAAGAAGACGAGGGACGCATCGTGCGAGGCTTCTCTGATCCGCTCGAAGGCGGGGCGCTCGTCTTGGATCAGCACCGCGACTTCGGCATCGACGCGCGCGTGAGTGAGGAAGGTGTCAAGTGTACGCCGCGCCTCGTCACGCGCTTCCTCTTTCTCGACGACGTGGCACAGGCGCAGCCGACTGCCGGACCAGGTGGGGCTGCGCTTGACCATGCAGGACAGCGCCAGCATGAAGGCGACATTGGGCGTGAGACCGCGCCACCAGATATCGATGCGCGGCTCGGCGGCTGCGGCGCTTTCATCGGCGGTTTCCCGCACAATGATCAGGTTGCGGCGGGTGTGCGCGACCAGCCGCACCAGCCGCGCGAAGGGCAGCAGGGTGTCCGGTTTGTCCGAGACGCCGATCAGCACCGTGTTGGGCGTGAGCGGCCCGTAGCCGTAGGCGCGCACGAGCTCGCGGATGCCCGACCAGTGGTCCTCGCCGGGCTGGATGCGGACCTGCGCCTCCACCCCTTGTTTTTCCAGATAGCTGCGGATCGACAGGCGCAGGTTCTCGGCGCGCTCGGCGGTCCAGGTGTTTTCGGGGATGATCGAGGCCACCGTCACTAGGCTGCGGTTGCGCGAAATGGCGTCGGCCATCTCGATCAGGTGCCAGCGGCGCGTGGGCGCGCCCGCGAGTACCAGCAGGTTCGGCCGCCAGTTGCGTTCGCCGCCGGTGTGTTGCGCCAAACGCCGCACCACCATGCGCGCGCCGAACATCAGCAGGCCGACCCGCATGTCACCCCAGCGCGCGCGCAACGCGCGGCGTTTCATGATCCAGTAGACGGCGGCGACGAAGGCCGTCGCGGCCAGCGTCCAGCCGGCGCTGATCATCAGCATCATTTTGAGGCATAGGGCAAAGCCGATCAGCGAGAGGAACGCAGGCACGCGGAACGTCGGCCGCCACGAGGGGTTGCCCATCAGTTCCTCGAGCCCGGCGGAGAGATTGAGCAGCCCATACGCCGTGAGGTAGAACATGGTCAGAACCGGCGCGATCAGATTGATGTCACCCAGCAGGATGCCGGCAGCGCCGATCGCCAGCGCGAGCAGCGTCGCCAGGCGCGGGTCGTTGCCGGCACCGTAGCCGCGGCCCAGGATTTTCGGCAGAACACCGTCCTGCGCCAGGGCCTGCAGCGTGCGCGGCGCCGACAGCATGCAGCCGACCGCGCTGGAGAGCGAGGCGGCCCAGATGCCGAGCAGGATCAGCGAGCCCCAGCGCGCGACCTTCTG
>MWEJ01000043.1 GCA_002071025.1 Verrucomicrobia bacterium ADurb.Bin070
CTACCTGATGAAACTTCTCCGGTCGGACGCCGGCCCCGCCTGCCATCTCAAAAAAAATTAGATGCGTCGGCCCTGGGCTTGATCGTTTGCGCGGTCTGTGACATGCTGTGCGCTGTCTATGCTGGATAACGAAAAGCATGCGGCAGTGCTGGAAGCGTGCGGGGTCGGCAAGTCGTTTGGCGGCGTGCGGGCGCTCCGGGACGTGTCGTTTCACGTGTTGCCGGGCGAGGTGCATGCCTTGATGGGTGAGAACGGCGCGGGCAAGTCAACGCTGGTCAAACTTCTGGCCGGCCTGCACCGTCCCGATGCCGGCTCGGTGCGCGTGCGCGGCCGACGCGTGGCCTTGCGCTCGCCGCACGACGCCTTGCGGCACGGCATCGTGATGATGCATCAGGAACTGATGCCGGTGCCCGAGCTGAGCGTGGCGGAGAACCTGCTGCTGGGACGCGAGCCGCGCGGCCGATTGCCGGGTGTGATCGACCGCCGCGCGCTACGGCGTGAGGCGCGCCGGCTGCTCGGCCTGCTGGACCTGGACCTGCCGGTCGATGCGCCGATGCGCACGCTGAGCGTGGCGGGCGTGCAGACGGTGGAGATCGCGCGCGCCATCGGCGCAGACGCTGCGGCGGTCATCATGGACGAGCCGACCGCCGCCATTTCAGAGCGCGAGGTGCAGGCGCTCTTTCGGTCGATCCGCGCCTTGAAAGCGCGCGGGACCGCCATCGTCTACATCACGCACAAGATGGATGAAGTGTTTCGCATCGCCGACCGCATCACGGTGCTGCGCGACGGTGAACGGGTGCGTACTGACCGCGCCGACCGCTTCAGCGAGGCCGGACTGATCGCCGCGATGGTGGGCCGCGAACTCTCCGCGGGCCGGCTGCGCGCACGCGCCGCGCCGGGCGAGCGGCTGTTGGAGTTGCGCGGACTTTCGCGCCCCGGCGTGTTTCATGACGTGAGTTTGACGGTGCGGCGCGGCGAGATCGTGGGGCTCGCCGGCCTGATGGGGGCCGGCCGCAGCGAGGTTGCGGCCGCAGTGTTCGGGCTCGCGCCCGCCGTCGCCGGTGAGATCCGGGTGGACGGCCGGGCCGTGCGCGTGCGAAGCCCGGCCGAGGCGATGCGGCTCGGAATCGGCATGGTGACGGAGGATCGACGAGGCTCTGGTTTGGTGCCGCTGCTCTCTGTGCGTGAGAACATCACGCTTGCTTATCTTGCGGCCTGCTGCCGAGGGCCGATCATCCGGCGCGCGCGTGAAGCCGAGCTCGCGGCGCGGGCGATCACTGCGGGCGGCATCAAAGCGTCCGATCCCGATCAGGCAGTGGAGCTGCTCAGCGGCGGCAACCAGCAGAAAGTGGTGATCGCGCGCGCGTTGCTGGGAAGGCCGAGGCTGATGATTCTGGATGAGCCGACGCGCGGGATTGACATCGGCGCCAAGCGCGACGTCCACACGCTGATTGCCGGTTTGGCCGATCAAGGCTGCGCGGTGCTTCTTATCTCGTCAGAACTGCCTGAATTGATGGCGTTGGCCGATCGGCTGGTCGTTATGCGGCAGGGACACGTGACGGCTGAGCTGGATCCGTGTTCCGTCACGCAGGAGGAGGTGTTGTCGTATGCGTTACCGGTTTGAGCGGCAGAGTTTGGTGCGCGGGCTGGCGATGTGGGGGCCACGGCTCGGGCTTGCGGCGGCGCTGCTGGCGACGTGCGGGATTCTCGCGCTGCTGCGCCCCCATTTTCTCTCGCTGGCCAACCTGACCAATGTGGTGCGGCAGGTTTCGATCAACGGCCTGCTGGCGGTCGGTGTCACATGGGTGCTGTTGACGGGCGGTGTGGACCTTTCGCTGGGTTCGGTGGTCGCTCTTTCCGGCGTGGTGGCCGCGCACTTGGCCCATCCCGGTGCCTATCCGCTTTGGGTGCCGGTCGCGGCCGGGATCGCGGCAGGCGCCGCATGCGGCGGGATCAACGGCCTGTTTGTCGCGCGTTGCGGCGTGCCGCCCTTCATCGCGACACTGGGCATGATGACCGCTGTGCGCGGCCTTGCGCTGGTGCTCAGCGGCGGGCGTCCGGTCTCGAACATGAGCCCGGCGCTGACGCGGCTGGCTGGCGACTGGTTTCACGTTCCAGTGCCCGCGCTGATCCTGGGCGGCGTGGCGCTGGCGGCGGGCTGGACGCTGCGCAACACGTGGCCGGGGCGTTATCTCTTTGCGGTGGGCGGCAATGAGCAGGCCGCGCGCGCGGCGGGCATTCCCGTGCGCGGCATCAAGGGGCTGGCCTATACGGTGTGCGGCGCGCTGGCAGGTTTGGCGGGTGTCGTGCTCGCCGCGCGTATCACGACCGGACAGCCCAATGCCGGGGCCGGGTATGAGCTGGATGCGATCGCGGCGGTGGTGATCGGAGGCACGAGCCTTTCGGGCGGCGTGGGCAGTGTGGGCGGAACGTTGCTGGGTGTGCTGTTGATGGGCGTGATCGGCAACGGGCTCGACCTGTTGAACGTGTCTTCCTACTATCAGCAGATCGTCAAAGGCGTGATCATCGTGGGCGCGGTCTGGTTTGACCGTCGTCAACGCCGGAACGTGCGGTTGGTGTGAGGCGTTCGGGATACGCGAATTTGCGCCGGAAACAAATGTGGAACGGCGTAATGAAAAAGAAACTGGATAGAGAGGCCGTCTTGGACATGGTGCGCGGCTTCCAGCCGGCATGCGTCGTCATTGCGGCGGCGGAAATGGAGGTCTTCACGATCCTGTCACGGTCGCAGCACCTGCGCCCACAGCGCGTCTAACCGTTTGGCCGACACCGGCGCGGGCGTGCGCAACTCCTGCGCGAAAAGCGAGACGCGCAGCTCCTCGATCTGCCAGCGGTAGTCGGCCAGCAGGGCCGGATCGTGGCGCGGCGGCTCAGCGAGCGCGACGTGGCTCGTATAGCGTTGCCAGAGCGGTTTCAGTTCGTTGAGTTTGCGCACGTCGCCGTGCGGATTGCCCTGCGCCCGCTGGATGCGCACGCGGCAGGCCTCGAGATAGCGCGGCAGATGCTGGAGCTGCGTGGCGGGGATTGATTCCGCGAAGCCTGGAAAAATCAGCCACGCCAACTCTTCGGCCAGATCCTCCTGTGTGTCGGGCGGCAGCGCGGCCGTCAGCAGATCGTGCTCCACGTCGCGGGCGGCATGCAGGATGGCGACCACCAAGCGCGAGCGCGCGAGGTGCACGCCGTGCAGACGTCCGCGCTCGGCTGCGAGGCGTTCGTGGAATACTGTTTCATCCCGGATCGCCGGGCGGCCCTCGGTGAAGGTCTCGCGCAGCGCGGCACGGCCGAGTTCGTGTCCCAGGCGTTCGGCGCACATGTCGAGCTGCTTGAGGTACGCGGCGACATCGCGCGGTAGCGACGGTGGCTGAATCATCCGTTTCCACTCTTTGCCGAGTGCGAGCGCGAACAAACGGCACACGCCTTTGTCGTGCGCGGCTGCGGCTTCGGCGGGGGCTGCGAACAAGCGCAGCGATACGGTGTCGCCGGCTTCGACCAAGGCCGGATAGTGGATGATCGGCCAGCCGGCCTTGCCCACATCAAGCTGCGCCGGCAGCGCGCCGAAATCCCATTGCGTCAGGCCGTCCTTCTGCCAGCGCGCGTCAGGCGTCTGTACGGCCGCTCCTGCCCCTTCGCTGCGTGGCGCGAAGAGTTTAACCAACAGCGAGATGTTGCGGCCGCTGCCCAGCTCGCGCCCCGCCTCGTCCTGAATCGCAAAGCGCATGCGCAGATGGTCGGGGACCGACTCTTCGTTCCAGCAGTCAGTCGGAACTCGGATGCCACGCGTGGCGTACAGCGCGTCTGAGAAGGCCTCGGCCAACTCGCGTTGCCCGGGCGCGAGACGGCTGCGGCACATGCTCAGTGTCTCTTCAACCGGCTGCAAGAGGCGGCGGTAACGGGTCGGCAGAACATGCACCATCCAGCGCAGTTTCTCATCCAGCAGGCCGGGCACCAGCCATTCGCTGCGCCACGCCGCAGCCAGTGGCAGCAGGGCGGCCGGCAAGGTGCAGGTGATGCCGTCATCCGTTTCGCCCTGCGCATGACGATAGGTCAAGGCAAGGCGGTTACCCGAGAGCGTGACGGCATCCGGATACGCCTGCGAGAGGTCTCTCACGGGCGGCAGATCCGCTTCGGTCAGAGTCAGTGCGTCAGACGCAGTCGCGTTTTCGCGCAGCCAGCGGCGCAGGTCAGCGGCGCTGCAAAGGTTCTGCGGCAGACGCCGGTCGTAAAAAATGAACGCGGCCTCAGGATCAAAGAGTGCGCCATGCTGGCGCGTCTTCTCCTCGGCATCGAGCAAGGTGCGGATCCGAGCGAGATTGGCCGTGAGGCAAGGCGGGGCTGGTGTAGGGAAGGCACCGGCTACAAGGCCTTCGCGAATGAAGATGGCGCGCGCTTCTGCCGGCTCGATACGGCTGTAGTCGCGCGTGCGGCCTTCGACGAGCACGAGCCCGAAAAGGGTGACGCGCTCCTTGACGCGCACAAAGCCGCGCGTCGCGTCCCAGGACGCGGAGTGATAGCTGGATTTGCAGAGCCGCTTGGCGATGGGTTCGATCCAGGAGGGGTCGATACAGGCTGCGGTACGTGCGAAAAGGCGCGAGGTTTCGACCAGTTCGCCCGCCAGGATCCATTCGCGCGAGAGCACGGCGGGTCGGCGTCCGGCGGAGGGTGATGGCGCGCGGCTGGACACGGCCGGTCGCGGCTCTTTCAGCTTGGCGAGCCCCGAGCCGGGGAAGATCGCGAACCGGATGCCGCGCGCGCCACGGTAGTCATTGGTTTCGGGATCGCGTTTGCCGAGGTTGCTCAGCAGGCCGGTCAGCAGGGCGCGGTGGAGGCCGTGGTCGCCGCCGGATGCGGAGGTGACGTCAAGCTGCAACTCGGTGCAGAGGCGTTCAAGCTGGCCGCGCAGGTCGATCCAGTCGCGCAGGCGCGGGTAGGAGAGAAAGTTGTCTTTGCAGAGACGGCGCGCGCGCGATTGTGAAGCGCCGGCGGTCTGTTCGTGATACCAGCGCCAGAGGCGGATGGAGGCGGCGAAGTCGGAAAGCGGCGAGAGAAAACGCGCATGCAGCTTGTCGGCCTCGGCCTGTTTCTCGATCGGACGGCGGCGCGGATCGTCGCACTCCAGCGCGGCCACGACGATCAGCGCGTCGGCCAGGACCTTCTCGTGATGCGCCGCGAAAAGGATGCGGGCCAACGCCGGATCGAGCGGCAGCCGCGCGAGCCGTCGGCCGAGAGCAGAGAGAACGGGTGAGGCGTGCTTCTGTTTCTCAGCGTCAGGCGGCGGTGTGCGTGGGGCGGTCTGCGTGGCGTTCGGAACGCTTGGGGGCGGGCTCTCCAGCGCGCCGAGGAGGTCGAGTTCACGGTAGCCATCGCGGATCATGGCGGACGAGGGCGGATCGATGAACGGAAACGTTTCAATGTCGCCCAGCGCGAGGTCGAGCATGGTGAGGATCACGCCGGCCAGGCTGGAGCGCACGATCTCCGGCGGGGTGAACAGATCACGCTTGCGGAAATCATCCTCGCCGTACAGGCGGATGCAGATGCCGGGCGCGAGGCGCCCGCAGCGGCCCTGGCGCTGGTTGGCGCTGGCCTGCGAGACCGGCTCAATCTGGAGCCGCTGCACCTGCGTGCGCGCGTTGTAGCGGCTGAGGCGCACCAGCCCGGAGTCGATCACGTAACGGATGCCGGGCAGGGTGACCGAGGTTTCGGCCACATTCGTGGAAAGGATGATGCGGCGGTTGGATGAAAGGCGGAAGGCGCGCTGCTGTTCGCCGGCGGGCAACGAGGCGAGCAGCGGGATGATCTCGGTGTTTGGCAGACGCCGTCCGGACAGCGTTTCGGCGACATCGCGGATATCGCGTTCGCCTGGAAGGAAGACCAGGATGTCGCCGGGACCTTCTGCGGCCAGTTCATCGCAGGCATAGGCGATCTGCCGGGGCAGGTCAGGGTCGTCTTCTTCATCGGCCGGACGCCAGCGCGTCTCGATCGGATAGAGCCGGCCGGGCACGGAGAGGATGGGGGCACCGTCAAAAAAATCTGAAAAACGCTGCACGTCCAAGGTGGCCGAGCTGATGATCAGCTTGAGGTCGCGGCGGCGCGCGAGCACGCGTTTCAGAATGCCTAAGAGGAAGTCGATGTTGAGCGAGCGCTCGTGCGCCTCGTCGATGATCAGGGTGTCGTAGGCGCGGAAGAGCCGGTCGCGCCGCGTCTCCGCCAGCAGGATGCCGTCGGTCATGAACTTGATCACGCTGTCGCGCGAGAGCTTTTTGTCGAAGCGGTGCTGGTAGCCGACAAACCCGCCGGGCTCCTGGCCGAACTCCTCGGCCACGCGGCGCGCCATCGCCAGCGCCGCGAGCCGCCGCGGCTGGGTGCAGCCGATCAGGCCGCGCCGGCCGCGTCCGGCCGCGAGCGCGATCTTGGGAAGCTGCGTGGTTTTTCCCGAACCGGTGTCGCCGCAGACGATCACCACCGGATGATGACGCAGGGCGGACGTGATGGCTGCGGCATGGGCGGTGATCGGCAGTTCGGGTGGAAAATGAATGTCTGGAAGGGTACTCAAGCGCGTGTCTCGACGGGCAGGATTCGTTCAAAAACGGGTTCAGTATCCGGTACCGCAACGCCGCTGTCAACCGTGCAACATCGACATTGACGGAAATTCTAAGCGAGGGTAGACTCGCTGCCATGAACGCGATTCGATTTTCTTGGATGGTGCTGCTTGCGGGTGTGTTGATACAGCAGGCTGTAACCGCTGCATTGCCGGAGGGCGCACAGGTGGTGCAGGCCGAAGAGATGACGTTGAACGGCAGTGGTTGGCGGGTGCGGGATCATGATGACCAGGAGTGGTACACAGGGCGTTCTTATGGGCAGATGTTGAGCGGGAAGAATGGGGAGCAGGGGAGTGCCTCCGTGATTTTGACGCTGCCTGCCGGCGGCCGTCACCGTGTGTGGATCCGCCATTTGGATATGCTGACGCACCGCGCCCGATCAGGCTTCGTACTGACCGCCGAGCAGGTCGGCCGGCACGTGGTGCGCACGGTGATTGGGGCGGAAGAGCGATCGCCGCGCGCTACCCCTGAAGGCGCAAAGAAATGGGGAGACAACTACGCGCGCTGGATCTGGAGTGTCGCGGAGTTCGACGCTGCTGCTGGACCGCTACAGCTCACCGTGGACAAGCTGCATGCCGTTCCGGTCTCGTCGTGCACGCGCTGCCTAGACGTGCTGGTCGTGACAACGGATGTGGCTTATGAGCCGCGTGTGACCGATCTTGCGCCGTTTTATCTGAAGGTGCGCATGTTGCCGGAACAAATAGTGCCTGTTGTCATTCACTTCTGGGGGCGTCGGCCGTTTGAGCCGTGGTACACCGATCATGCCAACATCAACCGCAAGGGCGTGGTTCGCGGTACCGGAGCCGGGGCAGAAGATAAACCCGGTATCCGGATAGCGCCCGGCGAGGAGAGCCCTTGGGTGGATGTTTCGCCGTACCTCGCCTATGGCGGACTCAATCAGATCAGCCTGTATGCGATGCGGGTTTTTGCAGCGCCGGAGACGGAGGCGGCATTTGAAGTGATGTTCTCGAAGACGCCGTCTGAAGAGGGTCTTATGCGGCGTGAGGTGAGGCGCGGCAAAGGCGATGGATGTCAATTCGCGATTGACCTTTCGTCGTACCGGCTGGTGACCGAGCGCGAGGGGAGCGAGGCCTCTTTGGTTATGGCGAAGGCGGTGCCGCAGGTGCCGGGCAAATCTCCGGAGGTATTCCCTTTTTTCACCGGCATGAAGCTAAGCGAGGCGCGTTCGACCAGGCAGGCGGTGGAAAATGAACGCGAGGCGCTTCGCTTGATCGGGATCGGAGGTTTGAAAAAGTGGCCGTCGCACTTTTATTTTCACATGACGGCAGCCCCGGGCTGTCTCGGCCAGCCCGATCACGCGCGTATGGATGCGATGTTCGCGGGCGTCGCGCGCGAACATCCGGATCGCTCCGGCTGGACAGCCGTCAACCTGATGGACGAGCCAGGGTTTGACTTCACGCACGTCGCGGCCTGTAAGTCCTGTCAGAAAGGTTTCGCGCCCTTTCTGGAGCGGGTCGGGGTGCCGGCGGACATGCGGGACGTTTTGACGCTGAACAACAGCCCGGACGGCACCAACGTGCAGCAGATGGCCGCGTATTATTATACCCGGCGATACATGAATCACCTGATGACGGAGATGCTGCGCGCGGGGCATGCCAGCGCGCAGCGGCACATGCCCGGCGTGCCGACGACCGTCAATTTCGCCTGCGAGCTGCTGGATGGCAATTTGGTTTCGCGCAGCGTCGATTGGTTCGAGATTCTGGGATCGGGTGCCTTGACCTACGGGTGGCACGAGGATTGGGGTGGTTGGGCGCGCACGCGACAGGTCAACGGCTATTACGTCGATGTGATGCGGGCCGCCTGCCGCGCGCCGGGCGTGGCGTTCGGCATCTACAATATTCTGTGCCGGACGCCGTGGGAGATCCAGGCGCGTGCCTTTCTGGAGTTCGGCCACGGTGTCAGGGCGATGCATTTTTTCAACTATGGCCCGTATTACGCGATCACCAGCGATGCGAACAGCCACCGGCCGGAAATTTATGAAGCGATCAAGCGCGTCACCTTTGCGATGGGTGCGGTGGAGCGCGATGTGTTGGCTGGGCGCCCCGCGCGAGGTGACGTCGCTCAGCTTCTCAGCGTGAGCGGGGATATCTGGTACGCGACACGCGACAACGTGTTCGGCAAGGAGCGTACATGGCTCCATCTGCTGTTGCGCCATTGCGGGGTGAGCTGCGATGTCCTGCACGAAGACGAGATCCCCGCATCACGGGTTCCGTATCGCGTCCTGTTTGCAAACGACGCGCACCTGAAGCGAGCGGCACTCATGCCGTTGGTGACGTGGGTACGCAGCGGCGGCGTGCTCGTGTTAGGTGCCGGCGCGTTGACGCGTGACGAACTCGGTGCGCCGCTCGGTTTGGACGAGGCGCTGGGCTTGACGCGCGCGCCGCTGGCATTACGCGACCAACCGGGGCGCGCCGAATATGAGATGTTGCGCCTGAAGCCGCTCGGCGAGCATCGCGGCATGCCGCTATTGTGCGGGACGAACGCGCCACTGGAGCACGCGGTTGCGTCGGGCCGGGGGCGGGTCGTCTTGACGGGTTTCTTCCCGGGCATCAGTTATGTCGCAACATCGAAACGCCCCGATGCGGCCGAGTATTCGGCTTTGGATTTCGAGGCGGCTCACCGTACCTGGATGGCTAGGCTCTTGGAGGCGAATGGCGTGAGGCCCAGGATTCGCGTCACGCCGTACAATGTGGAAGTCAACTTGTTGGAGTCCCCGGAGGCGGACGTGCTCGCGGTGTCGAACTGGACCGGGAAGCGGGCAGTCGTAACCGTCGAAGTGGACCGCACGCCCGGTTATCGTGCGGTCGAGCCGGTCACGGGCCGACTGGTCGAACAAAGTGTCAGGCAACAGGCGCTCTGCCTGACACTTGAGGTCGGCGCGGGTGACCTCGTCCGTCTGGTGCGCTGACCGTCCTCCGGCGATTCAGCCGTCCTTCTCAGACAACACGGCCACCTGTTTGCCGCAATGCGGACAGGTGCCGGTCGTGTTCCACGGGAACAGTTTGCCGCAGGCGGCACAGGTCCAGCGCGTTTTCAGTTCTGCGGCTGCCGCCGCAAGGCCGTCCTTTTTGACCCGGGCGCAGGTCCGCCGCGCCACCTGACGGTAGAGCGGCTTCTCGTGGTGTTTGATCAGCTTCTCGCAGCTTTCAAAACTGTCGCACAGGCCGCAGTTGACGACTTTCTTTTCCTTGGCGCACAGGAAGACGGCACACTTCGACTCCATGCTCGGGTGTGTGCAGCCCTTACATTTCTTGCCGTCTTTGTTGCCTTTGAGATGCAGTTCGCAGGCCGCGCAGAAGATGCCGCAGAATGCGATCTCCATGTTTTTCTTGCCTTGGGGTGCAGGCGTCCCGTGAGCAGGCGGCTTCTGATCCGGGCCGGCTTCTTTAAGGCGGCGGACATTGCGGGCTGAGGGTTGGGCGGCGCATACCCTGTGTGCGCAGGCGGCACACATACAGTTGGCAATAAACCTGCGCCGGCTGGCATTATTGACATACCCCATAACGACCTCCTTGCTTGCCTATAACTAGACCTGTTACCCCTTGGTTTGCTCCCGGCGCAGCCGGGCGGCGGGCTCAATCGCTGCTTCAGGATAGTTCTTTTCCGGAACGAGAACAAGCCGTATCGTGCGGCACATTGAAGCTTAGGATAGACAATATCTTTCATGAATTGTGATTGATCCTCGGCCCCCGGAACGGCTAAAATGACAAACAATCAAAACGGGCTCACTTCCGTTTTCAGAAGGCCAGTAGCTCAGTAGGACAGAGCACTAGATTCCTAATCTGGGGGTCGCCGGTTCGACTCCGGCCTGGCCTACCATTATGAACCCCAATGAAACAGCGTTTTATTGGGTTTTTTTATTGATTCTTGTCGCAGCCGGTTTTGAGGCAATATGTCCGCTTTGGTTTTGTTTCGTCGGTTTTGTTTGGTTTTTTGCCAACGATTTGACAACGATCAATCCTCGGCGGCGCGCTCGTAGATCTTGACGGGCAGGCGGGTCAGCGCGATCGAGCGCAGCAGTCGCCCGCTACACGGGACAGGAAGATTCCGCGGAATGTGTACGTCATCACCAGAAACCAGAAACTCCACCGGTTAGCAAAAAGGGGAAGCCCCCTGCAGGGGAAGCGTCTCGACATTCACGTTGAGATCAATAATAATTTTGTCGTTTGGATATTTGGCGGCGTAGGAAAGGGGTGGAGATGAATCTCGAAAGCCGGCTGGTGGGGGCGTGTGTCGCGCGTGGCGTGACGTTGGCAACGGCGGAGTCGTGCACCGGCGGTCTGGTCGCGGCGCGGATTACGGCGGTGCCCGGTTCCTCGGCTGCCTTTTTGGGCGGTGTCGTCAGTTATGCCAACGCGGCCAAAATGGCGTTGCTCGACGTGCCGCAGTCGGTGCTGGATCAGGCGGGAGCGGTGAGTGAGGCGTGCGCTGCCGCGATGGCCGACGGCGTGCGCCAACGACTCAATGCGGATCTGGCTGTCGCGGTAACCGGCATCGCCGGGCCGACGGGCGGAACGCCGGAGAAACCGATCGGTCTGGTCTGTTTCGGACTGGCCGCGGCGGACGGCGTGCGGACGGAGCACAGGATTTTTACGGGGGACCGCGAGGCGGTCCGTCTCCAGGCGACGGAGCATGCGCTCGCGTTGCTGCTGGGTGCGGCGAACGGGTGAGGGGGGAGGGGGATGGCCATGACGGGATTCCGGACAAGCATTGGGGTGTGCACGGGAATGCTGCTGGCGGCGCTGGCCGCGGTGCCAGCCACGGGAACGACGCTCTACGTGTCGCCGACGGGCGACGACGGATGGGAAGGCAGCCGCGCGCGCCCGCTCGCGACCTTGCAGGGGGCGCGCGACCGCATCCGCCAAGACCGCGTGCGCAACGCGCGGAATGAGGCGTATGCGGTGTTGTTCGCGGACGGCGAGTACGCGCTGGAGGCGCCGGTCGCGTTCGATCCTGAGGATTCGGGCACGGCCGACGCGCCGGTCCGCTACGCGGCCGCGCGCGGGGCACGGCCGCTCTTTTTCGGCGGACGGCGCCTGCCGCGCTTCAAGGCCGGTGCGGACGGGGTGTGGCGCGCGCGGATCGATCCTGCGTTGCGTTTCGAGCAGCTCTACATCAATGGCCGGCGCGCCGTGCGCGCGCGCTCGCCCAACAGGTTCTACTACTACATGCTGGCGCCGGTGGCGTACGGGGTCGATCCGCTGACCGGCCGCCTCGCGGATCTCTCGCGGCGTGCGTTCACGGCGGACCGCGCGGACATCGCGCCGCTTGCCGGCAAGAGTCGCGCGGAGCTTTCAAATGTCGTGGTGCGCGTGTTTCATGCCTGGGAGGTCAGCCAGGCGCGCGTGCAGGAGGTGGATGCCGCCAGCGGGCGCGTGGTGGCGACAGCCAGTACGCCTTGGCCTTACTTTTACTGGAAAAGCTATCTGCCGCGGTATCAGCTTGAGAATTTTGTTGAGGCGCTGGACGAGGCCGGTGAGTGGTATCTCGACGGGGAGGGCGTGCTGAGCTATCTGCCGCTGCCGGGCGAGCGGATCGAGCGCGTCGAGGCGGTCGCGCCGGTGACGTCTGCCTTTCTGCACGTGCGGGGCGATGCGCTGGCCGGGCGCTGGATCACCGACCTCGCATTCGAGGGCTTGACCTTCGCCTACACGGCGTACGCGCTGCCGGCGAACGGCCAGGGCGACGGTCAGGCGGCTGTGTCGCAACCGGCGGCGGTCGAACTGGACGGCGTGCGGCGGATCGCATTTCGTGATTGCACCTTCTCGCACCTCGGCACGCACGGGATCTGGTTCCGCAAGGGCTGCCGCGAGAGCGAGCTGACGCGCTGCCGGATCACCGACATCGGCGGCGGCGCGGTGCGGGTGGGCGATTCGAAATGGAGCAAGGAGGAGCTGCCGGAGCGGCTCACCGGCCGGATCGTTGTCGACAACAACATTCTGCAGACCGGCGGGCGCGTCTTCCCCGGCGCGACCGGGGTCTGGATCGGGCATGCCAGCGATGTCCGGGTGACGCACAATGACATCGGCGACTTTTTCTACACCGGCGTTTCAATGGGCTGGACATGGGGATATCGCGAGACCGCGACCCACCGCAACACGATTGCCTTCAACCACATCCACCACATCGGACAGGGCGTGCTGAGCGACATGGGCGGCACCTACACGCTGGGCCTTTCCGAAGGCAGTGCCATCTCCAACAACCACATTCACGACGTCTATTCGTATGACTACACCGGGCGGGGCGGCTGGGGCCTCTACACGGATGAGGGCAGTGCCGGCATGGTCTATGAAAACAACCTTGTGCATCATGTGAAGACCGGGTGCATCCATCAGCATTACGGCAAAGAAAACGTGTTCCGCAACAACATTCTGGCCTTCAGCATGAACGGACAGATCCAGCGGTCACGCATCGAGCCGCATACGACGGTCATCATCACCAACAACATCATCTACTGGGACAATACATCTGCGGCGTTCTGGCGGGGATACGCAGGCGCGGAAGGCACCGTGACAGACGTGGTGGTCAATGCCAACACCTACTGGAATCTGGCCGGCATCGCGAGCAACGCCTTCAACGGCGGTACGTGGGAGGCGTGGCGCGCGGCGGGTCAGGATGCGCGATCGCAGATCGCCGATCCGCGCTTCAAGAACCCAGCGAAAGGGGACTTCCGTTTCCGCTGGCGGTCGCCGGCGGTCAAAGCCGGATTCAGGCCCTTTGATGCCGACCGCGCCGGCGTTTACGGATCGCGCGCCTGGCGGCGGCTTGCCGAGCGCCTGCGTCCGGCGCCGCTGTGCTTCGCGCCCGAACCGCCGCGTTTCGTGATCCGCAGGCTGGACGACGATTTTGACAGCCTGCCGTTGAAGGCGGCTTTCCCGAATGTCACGACGCATGTGGAGAAAAAGGGAGACGGTCTTGCCGTGACTGATGAGGCGGCCTTTTCCGGCAGGCAATCGCTCAAGGTGCAGGACGCGGAGGGCCTGACCCATGCGTATAATCCGCATTTCACGTTCGGGTGCGCCTTCAGCAACACGGTCGTCGAGAACCGGTTTGCGGTCCGGATGGGGGCCGGGGCCGAGTTCTTCACCGAGTGGCGCGATTATCCGGCCGGGGGGGGCAACGCCTATCGCACCGGGCCGTGCCTGATTTTCCGCAGCGGCACGATCACGGCGCGCACGCGCGTCAAGCGGTCGGACGGCACCGTCGGCGGGGGCGAGGTCAAGGTCGCTGAACTGCCGGCAGACACCTGGGCAAAGGTCACGGTGACGGCCATGCTGGGCGGCGGTGACACGGGACGCTGGTCCGTCACGGTCGTCCGTGCCGGGCAGCCGCCGGTCACGGTGTCGGATCTGCGCATGGCGAGCGGTGACTTTGAGGCCATGGAGTGGCTGGGGTTCTGTTCGACCGCCACACGTTCAGCGGCGTACTATTTGGATGATTTCGTCTTCGGCGAAAAAAAGAAGGAATGATCGGTTTATTCGGATCGATGCCCGATGGACGGCATCAACCGATTGCCGATTTTTAGTCGATTACACTTGCCATCGTCAGGGCGAATCGTATAAAGTACGCGACGTTTTCTCTGCTCGGGTGGTGGAATGGCAGACACGTATGTTTGAGGGGCATATGCCGAGAGGCGTGGGGGTTCGAGTCCCCCCCCGAGCACCATCATTTTGATTGGCCTGTTTCGCTGAGTTTTCCGGCGGAACAGGTTTTTTTATTGGTGTTTTCGCCATTTTGCGCGGCAATCCCCGTATACGCGAAGCCCTTGCGTTTCTGACGAAAGCGGGAGCAAGCTCCCGCACTCCACAAACCGGCCGCGTCCATCGTCCATCTTCCCGCCTCCGTCCTCGCCCGACTGTGTTTCGCATCAAACACGCGTTCGACTCGCGTACCGTGTTTTGCGGTTGCGCAGTTGCGTAATCTCACCGTTGCGGTGCATGGCATAACTGCGCTATGATGCGGTGTCGTAATGAGCAGGGAGTTAAAACGATGACAAAGATGAAAAAGGCGGGGGTGTGGGCGGCGAGTTGTGCGGTGTGCGGCTGTGTGGCGCTGGGCGCTGCGCCAGCGCGCAAAACGGTGGTGGTGTGGTCAGAGGGCACTGCGCCGAAGCACCTTTATCCTGCCGACATCAACGGTGCGATCGCTGACGGATTGCGCGCTTCCGACACGCTCAAGGGATGGGAGGTCGTCACGGCTAGCCTCAGCGATCCGGAACAGGGGTTGCCGGATGAACTTTTGGCGCGTGCCGACGTGCTGGTCTGGTGGGGCCACAAAAAACACGGCGAGGTGAAGGACGCGCTGGTCGACAAAATTGAAAAGCGGGTCAAGGAAGAGGGTATGGGATTCATCGCCTTGCACTCCGCGCATTTCGCCAAACCGAACAAGCGTCTGATGGGAACGCCCTGCACGTTCGCGGCTTATGTCAGCGACACGACCGTAACAGAGGTCAAGGTCGCGATGCCGGATCATCCGATCGTTAAAGGTGTGAAGGCCGAGTTTACGGTGGCGAACGATGAACGCTACAGCGATCCGTATGCGGTGCCGCCGACCGACGAGGTG
>MWEJ01000044.1 GCA_002071025.1 Verrucomicrobia bacterium ADurb.Bin070
CGCCAGCCACGCGGTGATGGTCGTGCCGATATTCATGCCGAAGACCAAGGCAACCGCAGTTTCAAACGAGATCACCCCGTTATATGCCAGACTGATCGAGATCGCGGCTGAGGCCGCAGAGGATTGGATGACGGCTGTCACCAATGAGCCCATCAGCACGCACTTCAGCACGCCCCACAGGGTTGAGGCGTCGAACATGTGGAACCATTCGATGAACCCGGGGTCGGAACGCAGCGGCGAAAGGCCTTTGCTCATGAGTTCCAGCCCGAAGAAAACCAGGCCGATGCCTAAACTCGCCAATGCCGTGTACCGTACTTTTTCTCTTTTTGAAAACAGATAAAAGAGGGCAGCGACGGCGATGATGATCATGCTTTGATCACCCAGCTTGGTCGGCAGCAGCACCACGAACCAAGCAGTCGTTGTCGATCCGATATTGGACCCCACGACCACATTGACAGCCTGCCGCAATGTCATCACGCCGGCGGTCACGAGTCCGACGACCATGACCGTCACGACCGAACTGGACTGTACGATGCCGGTCACGAAGGCCCCGGTCACGATGCCTGCAAAACGGTTGCTGGTGCATGCGGCCACGATTTTTCGGAGCCGTTTACCCGCCACGGCCTGCAGACCTTCAGAGAGTTGGTTCAGACCGAGCAGAAAGATGCCCAAGCCGCCAGCGGTGTTGATCAGAATGGAACACGTCGTTGCCATAGTTTTCCGTTGGTTGTTCAGTCGTTTACGTGTGTCGTTTACTGGATCGTCAGCGATTCGAAAAGGGTGACGGGGCCCAGCAGGCCCGAAGCGTGCAGGGGTGTCTCTTTCTTGACCTGTTTGCGATTCACGAGGGTCACCCGCCCGGACTCCGGCCTGCGTGTGCCGCGCAGCACCCACTCCGGCCAGGTTTCAAGAATGCCCTTTTCGTTGGCGCCGGTATCATCAGGCAGTTGCTCGTCACCGATGAAACGGTTGAACCAGGTGTTCGCCACGCAGACCGTAAGCGTGTTGTCGCCGGCACGCAAGGCTGCCGTGATGTCGAGGCAGAACGGCTTTTTCCAGAGAACGCCGAGATCCTGTCCATTGAGCGCGACAGCAGCGATTTGGCGGACCTCGCCCAGATCCAGCATCACGTGCGCGTCAGGAGAGGCTCCCTGCCAAGAAAACCGGGTCTCATACACCGCTGTGCCGCTGAAATAGCGGACAAGCGGATCATCCGCTTCTCTCCAATCCATGAGCGCCGCCCAGCGGCAGGTCTGCGCCGCGCGGTCCGGGTGCCGGAAGGTCACAGCCCATGTTCCTCGCTCGAGGTTTAAACGGCTCGGTTCCCGGCCGACCGTCCAGTTTCGCGTCGTACCGTCGGACAGGTGCGCCAAATAAGAACCGGACGCCTGCACGTTCAACGTGAGCGCTCCGGAATTGGCATAGGTCACGGGAGGCCAGGCGAGCGAAGACCGCACGGATGCCGTCGCGTCGCGCGCGCGCTGGGCTGCAGCGGCGATTTCAGCGTCGGTCATAGTGCCCGCATTGAGCGTGAGGCCTTCGCACGTGCCCGCAAATTCCGCCGCCTCATTGGAGGACGGATGCGGGATTTGACCACTGGCGACGCCCCGCTGCACCAGGTGCCCGTCGACATAGAGCGACGGCTGACCTTTCACATAAACCAGCGCCACATGCACGGTCCGGTCGATCAGTGCCGGAGCCGCCCACACCAGCACCGGCGCGATGTTCTGGTGCCAATGCTCAAACGCGGCGATGCCGTTGCGGCCGACGGAGAATCCGGCACCGGAATGGCCGTCGCCCCATGTGTTGCCATGCGCGGGGAAGACGATGAAATTTTGTTCGCGATTCTGCACGCCGCGCGCGGCCTGCGGCGGCAACAGGATCGTTTTGGCCGGCTTCACGCTTGCGGCCATGACAAAGCTGCCTGAGTCAGAGGCCGCCGACGACGCATGCGTGACGGCATCGCACGAGGCGACAGTCTCGCCATCCCGCAGCATGACGTGCACCGACGGGCGTTTGCCCAGCGGCTGGCGGAACACGATGAAACGCGAACCGGCTGGTTCTAAGCGCAGCGGCACGCGCGTGGCGTGCGGGCCCGCTTCGAAAAGCGCAGACGCGCAGCGCACACCGGTCTGCGCGTTCCAAATTTCAGGGATGCGCCCGGTCACGCGAAATTCGGGTGCGCATTCAAGCGGTTTTTCGGTCTGATTGCTTACGAAATAGAGGTCCATATCTTGCGTGGTGCGGTGGGTCCAGAGCAGTTCACGCGGCGCGTACGCCACATCGGGGCGCAGATCGAGTGTCGCGAAGACCTGTTCCAACGTGTGGCCGTAAAAAACGCGTCCATTCCGCACGCTGCGGAGTTGCGGCGCGCACGGCGCATCCCCCCAGAGGCGCGCTGCCGCAGCTTTCACCTCGCTGTCGCACGCCGGATAACCGGCCAGACTCGGAGAGCGCTGCGGCGGTGCGCCGACCAGGAGCAAGCCCTGCCGCACAAACGTTTCAATGCGCGCGAGCAGGCGCGGGGTCATGGTTTCAGAAGGCGGCAGCACCAGCACGCGGTAGCTCTGGCCGCCGGGCAGGGTTAGGCGGCCCTTCTTGCAGACCGCGCGCGTGAGCAGCACCTCCGCATTGATATAGTCATAATCGTAGCCTGCGGGCAGGGCAGGGGACTGCGAACCGTTCATGCGCGGCGTGTCCTCGCCGAAAAAGTAGGCGACATCCGCTGCGTGCGTGCCGGTCTGAAGCAGTGCGCAACAGCGCCGTAGATAGTCGGTCCAGCCTTTCCCGTACTCCGCGAACCAGGTCGAGTTGCGGTTAAAATCCGCGCCAAACCACGGCACGAGTCCGGGCTGCGCCTCATAAGGCTGGTGCGTGTAGACGTGCAGCACGAAGTGGTTGATGCCTTGGGTCATGCACCAGTCGCCGCGGGTCTTCATATTCGCGGGCGTCTGCACGAAATTCTTCCCCGAGGTGAAGGCCTCGGCCGAGACCACGCGCTTGCCGTAGGTGTGGGCGCACGAGGTGGCGAGACGACATTCAATATCGCCCAGCGAACTCCACAGCCAGTACTCGCCGCCGATGTCGTCCGAAGCACCGCCATATTGCAGGGATTCGCCGGGAAAACCCCAATGTCCATAGTTTTCGAGCCATGTTCTGAGCCCGTGGCGGTTGGCCGCAGCCTTGAGACCGCCCACATAATTGCGCGCGACCAAATCGGCGACCAGCCGGCGCCAGTCCCAGAGAAACCGGTCGGTCTGCTCACGCGAAGCAACGATGCGCCCGCTCAGGCAGGCGAGCCAGGGCGTCGGATCGTATCCGTAGGCGTGACGGAAGATGTCGCGCATGCCGTCCGTCCAGTTCTGCGGACCGACCTCGTAGCTGTCGAGCGTGATGTGCTGAAACCCGCGTCGGGCATCTTCAGGAATGCGCCTCATGAACTCGCCGATCATGCCGTCAAAGTGCGCGGCGACCGCCTCGCGGCTCATCTTGTCGCATTCCAGTCCGCGCGCCTGCGGCGGCGTGGGCCCGCACATGACGCCGGTGGAGGCCATGCCGATGCGCGCGATGATCCAGTCGCGGCCGGCCGGCGCCTGCCAAGCAAGCGTACCGTCCTTCGCGACACGCGCGGAGAGATCGACAATGTGCGCCACCTCCACGGCCGTGCCGGGAGCGGGCTCGGGCTGTCTCGGCCAAAGAAAGGCGTCCACCGGTGGCACCGGCTCCGGGTACATGCGCCCGAGTTGCTTCTCTGTCGCAAAGTCGATGCGCGCTGCGCCGGAGCAGCGAAGCCCGTGAAGGACCGGTGCGCCCTCCAGCCGGCTTACGGTCAGGCGCAGGTGGCGGACGGTGACCGGCGTGACCGAGAAGTCAAAAGGCGCCGTGACCAGCGGTCCCATGGCGGTGCTCAGGTTGGTCCGGTAGACGGCGATGTCGCGCAACGGCGTGACGATGCCGTCTTCCACCGTTGCCAGCGTGCCGGACAGCCGCACCGGGGAGTCGCCGAAATCCAGGGTCAGCGTCTGAAGCGGCACCGGTGCGTCAAAAAAGAGATCCAAGGTGAACGGTTTCGTCGGGAGTTTGACGGGCGGCGCGACGCCCGCACAGGTCAGGTGTGCCGCAAGGCCGTCGATTTCCGGTTCACACACGACGTGCGCGGGGCGGGCCAGTGCGCTGTCTTGTGCGGGCACGGGATACGCGATCACCGCCACCTCTTGGATGGCCTTGGCGTGGCGGGCCGGTTCGCCGTCGAACGCTGTTCCTCCCGCGACGCGGGTTTCGGCGCTCACGAGGTAGCGCATGCTCTGTTCCGGGGTCATCCAAGGCCCGCCCGATTGGCTCCAGCCGGGGCAGTTGAACATGCCGACGCGGACGCCGATCCGGTCGCCTTCGCGAACGGCGAATTCGACAAGCTGCCACCAAGAGGGGCTGAGAATGGGTACGGTCCCCTCCGGAATGCCGTCGCTGATAACGTGGCCGATGAAAGCCTCACCGATACCGGCGCGGCGCATGGCCTCGAGGTCGGCGGTGATTCCTTTCGCACTGACGTTGTTGTTGAGCCAGTACCAATACATATAGGGCTTGGTGCTGTCCGGCGGCGCGTCAAACCGCTCTTCCAGCGTGTCGGCGCAGCTCGTGAGCGTCAGCACGGCGAAGGCACAGGCCGCTAGGGCGCGAAGTCGTGTCATGCGGAGACTCCTTGTTCAGACGGGAAAAGCATGTGCTCCATGAAACAATCCGAGAAACCGGGTTGACGCGAGAGGTCGATGTGTTCCGTGCGGTCGCGCAGAGACTGGGCGCGCGCGCGTTCGCCGCGAACGAGCAACGCTTGTTTTGCGCCCGCGAGCGATGCGTTGCCGATGAAGCGGACGGCTGTTTCCTCGGCACGCGGCAACAGCCCGATGCGCATGGCGTTGGCGATGCGCAGCGTGTTGCCGAATCCGCCGGCCAGCAACAGTGCGCCGAGCGAACGGGCCGTCACGCCGGCGGTGTGCAGCAGCGTTTCGATGCCTGCGCGAATCGCGCCGGAAGCAAGCTGCAACTCGCGGATATCCTGCTGGGTGAGTCGCACGGCAGATTCGCCGGCTGCACCCCAAGCCAAGGTGACGGTCGCTTCGCCGCCGACCGTCTGAAAACGAGACGCCAAGCCTTCGGCGGCATCGTCGGGAACACGCAGTGCGCCGCTTTCGTCAATGGCGCCGAGCCGCAGCAGTTCCGCCACCGCATCGACCAGCGCCGAACCACAGAGACCACGCGCCGGACCGTCGCCGATCACATGGCAAGCCAGGTCATCCGCCTCGCGCCAGACGGCGTCGATCGCACCTTCCGCAGCGCGCATGCCTTGGCGAATTCGTGCGCCCTCGAAGGCTGGGCCGGCTGCGGTGGACGCCGCGTAAAGACGGCCTTCGTGCTGAAGCACGATTTCGCCGTTGGTGCCGACGTCGACCAGCAGGGCCGAGTAGGGGAGTGTGTCGAGCCGCGATGCCAGCAGGCCGGACACGGTGTCCCCGCCGACAAAGCCGCCGATTTGCGGGAAGACCGTGAGCGTGGCATCAGGATGCAAACGGAGGCCCAGTTCAGCCGCAGACACGGTTTGGGCGCCCGTGAAGGCCGGTGTGAAGGGAGCCTCACCCAACGGCGAAGGATCGCGTCCCAGCAGCAAGTGCTGCATAGTGGTATTGCCGGCAACGACCGTTTCACGGACCGCAACAGCGCTCACCTGACAGGTCTGGCACAGGTCAAGCAGGATCGCGTTGAGCGTGTCGGCCACGAGCCGTTGCAGATCGTTCAGGGCTTGTGCGTCACGGCGGACAGCATCGATGCGGCTGATGACGTCGTCGCCGCGTTCAATCTGACGGTTCATGGCCGCGCGCGTCGCGAGTTCACGTCCGGTGTGCAGGTCGAAAAGCGTGCCGGCCACGGTGGTCGTGCCGAGATCGAACGCGACGCCGAACGCGCCGGGCGGGCGGGTGTCATGCGGCATGCTGACCGATGCGCCGGACGTCAGGATCGCGTGCATGCAGGCGTCGAGGGCCGCATCGGGAATCTCCACTTCGAGCGGGCCGGTCACCGGCGTCGCGCAGGCCAGCCGCCAGCCGGCATCAAGTTCTGCGCACGACAGACACGCGGCGGAACCGGTCGCAGGGGCCTGGCCGGCACGCAGCCGCACACGGCACTTTCCGCAGGTGCCGTGGCCTCCGCACGGCGACTCCAGCAACTCGCCGGCCTCGCGGGCGGCCTGCAGGAGAGGCGTGTGGGCCACGACATGCACCGTCCTGCCGCTGGGGAAAAAAGTGACGGGCCAGGGCATCGCCCTCCCCCTTAACCGGCGGTATCGCCTTCGCGGTGTTTGTTCCTGCACTCCGAGCAATAGAAGAAAGGCTTATCCCACGTGGTCTCTTCTTCACGGCCGCAGGTGTCACAGACGCGAACCTGCTTGCGGTGCTCATTGCGACAGGTCGAGCAGAAGAAATCGGGACCGGCCCACGTCGTGGTTTCTTCGCGTCCGCAATTTTTACAGGCCCGGCGTTGCTCTTCGCGAACCAGCCTGATTTTTTGAGCATGCTCGTCAAGGAAGATCGGGGGCATATCCTGAATGCCGGGCGTCGTCAGCAGCATGGCACTGGTCAGGAATTTCCCGTCGAGATTGCTCATGCCGACGATCTGCACGCGTTTGCCCATGGCGCGCACGCGCTTCAGCATCGGGATATAATCGGCGTCGCCGCCGACCAGTATGGCCAAGTCGTACGCGCCGGGCACGGAGGCGAAGTAAAGCATCGACGAGGCCAGCGCGACGTTCACCCACTTGTCGTCCGGACGCGCCTGTGGCTCGCGGCGGAAGTCGATCTCAAGGATTTCCGTGTCGTACGCGCATTGCAGGGCCAGGAATTCGTAAAACGCCTTTTGCTTGGCCGGATTATACCCCTGCTTGTTCACCGGGATGGTGCCGAAGTAGTTGGTGCGGACCACATCGACCTCAGCGTCGAGGATATCGGCAATCTCGTGCGCGATGATATCAGGAATCCGCTTGTAATCGATTTCGAAGCCGCTCTCCTCACCCAGCGACTCGAAGAGCGCTTGGCGGCTGTGGTACAGCCAGCTTCCGTCAACAAAAATCATGGTTTTGACCGACATCACTATTAGCCTTTCTGCTAGTCCCGCTATTTTTCCCCAAGGCAGCGCCCGATTATGAAAAGGCAGTGCCCTAACTGTCGCAACAGTATCGCAAAACCGTTGGGGGTTGTCTATGACGAAACCGCGATTTTAAGCACGATTTTCTTTACGGCCGACGGTTTGTCGGTGTGCCGTGACGGCAAATGGGCGTCCTGCGGGAAAAAAATCGCGAACATGTTTTTGCGCAACAGGGTGAACCACGCCTCGCCCTCGTAAAACGCGATATCCTTGGCGTCGTCATGGGGAGCTGAGACCTTCTGGTTGGTCAGCGGCGCATACCCGACGAACTCTTCGCCGTCAACCAGGAACTGGATGTCGATGTAGCGCCGATGGGCCTCCAGTTTGCCTTCTTGGATCGGTCGGGTTTCATAGCTCTGCGTCAGCGCGAAAAGCGCGTCGCCGGCCAGATCTGTCCTGCCGGCCGGAAGTTCGTTCACAGACGGATTCCTCAAAAAATCAAAGGCCGCTTTGAAACGGGGATGGAGGCATTCGTAGCGGTGGGCGTTGTCAAGAGTATCGATAACCATGGCACAGTTCCTTTCAGGGCGATCGGGCCGTCTCGCCGGCGTTCCGATCCAGATACGTGAGGAGGCCCGGGAGAGCCTCGCAAATAAGGTCGCGGCAGCGCCGGTAGTCGGCGATCGACCCGCAGAACGGATCGTCGACGGCCGCGTGCAGCGGTGAGCTGGGGTCGAACGCACGCAGCAGAAAGAGACGGTCGCGTACAGACGGAAAACGCTGGATAAGCTGGTCGGCCTGAGCGGGCGTCATGGCAATCACAGCATACGCCTCTCGCAGCAGCGCCTCTGTCACCGGTTGGCTGCTGTGGCCTTTCAGATCGCCGCCCGCCTCGGCGACGGCCTGCACGGCCTCGGCGCAAGCGCGTCCGCCGGCATGGGCGGCAAGTCCGGCCGAGGCCGCCCGCCACGGCGCACCCGGCCTCAGCGCCAGCCTGAAGAGCGCTTCGGCCATCGGACTGCGGCAGGTGTTGCCCGAGCAAACAAAGAGAATGAGGGGGACCATCGCGCTCAATCCGGGATCAGCACACGCCAGGGGATCGTGCCGGTGTTTTTCGTTTTGAGCGGAATGGCGGTCGCGAGCCGGCCAGCCGGAGCCGGCGGCGGTATGACGCCATCGGCGGGCACCGGCGGATCTTTGACAGCCGGCGGGAATTGAGGGGCGGCGGTCGCCTTGACAGGGTGGGGGAGGGGGGCGACGGTATCTGCAGTGGCAGGCTGCGGCGGGACCGGCTGCTGGACGGCGGCGGGCGGTTTCGGCAAGGACGCCGCCTGAGGGACACCCGTTGCGGGCACTGCGGCATGACCTGCTTTTTCCGCCGGCACGGCCGCAGGTTTCGTCCGGGCGGCCGGCGCGGCAGGGGTGGCGGCTGCGACGTGCGCGGGTTGCGGGCGGTCCGGCACCGGCAGAGACACGCTCTTGGACGTGTCTCGTTCGCGGTTTAAGCGCGCGTTCTGCGCCTGTATGTTCTTGAGTTCACCGCGAAGCTTTTCGAGTTCGGACTCTTGGGCGGCGACGCGGTCGTGCACTTTGGCCGCAATGTCACTGACCCCGTTCAATTTTTTGTCAAGGGAGGCGCGCAATTCCGTGGTGGCCTGAGAGATCTCGCGGACCGAGGCTTCGAAGAGCGGCGAAGGCGCGGGGGGGGCGACCGGAGCGGACACCACCACGGGCTGGGGTTGCGGAACGTGCGTCTCTTTGGCCGCCAGCGCAACATCCAACAATTTGGTCTGTACGTCGGACATATTCCGCAACATGAACATGCCAGCCGTCAAGAAGCCGGTCACGACGACGCCCATCAACACCGCGAAAAAAACGGAAAGCTGCATGACACGCTTCCGCGCCTGCGCCCGCTCAGCCTCGATGTAATCTTGAAACGCCTTGAGCACGGGAAAAGATTCCGCGTTCGCATGCGATGCCGCGTTATACATGGCCACCAGGCCGCTGCCTGATTCGGGCGCCTCGCAGGGCGTTTCCGGTGTGCGCTTGGGAGGGATGTCGCTCATGGCAAGTAGATTAGATGATTTAGGCTTGGCGGGAAAGTGCAAAAAGGGGCTCGATTCCGCTTTATGCGGTCGTTCCGTACCGGTTTGACGCCGTGCGCGAGCCCGTGTAAAATATGCACAGTCTTCAGAGGAAGGCGGCTGAGGAGGTTGTCGTGAGGAGAGAGATCGGATTCGCCCTTCTGGGAACAGGGATGATCGCGCGTGTTCATGCGCGTGCCGTGCTGGCTATCGGCGCGCGCCTCGTGGCGGTTTGCAGCAGGCAGATGGCGCGAGCCGAAGCCTTTGCGGCGGAATTCGGGTGCGCCGCGCACACGGATCTCACAGCGATGCTGGGGCTGCCGGAGGTGGATATCTTGGTGATCGCAACGCCATCCGGCGCCCATCTCGAGGCGGCCGTCGCCGCGGCTCTGGCCGGCAAACATGTGTTGTGCGAGAAACCGCTGGACGTGACGCTTGAGCGGGTCGATGCCATGATCGCTGCGCACCGCGAGGCCGGTACGACGCTGGGCTGTACCTTTCAGATCCGCTACTCACCGGCGCTGGAGCCCCTGCGAGCGGCACTGCATGAAGGGCGTTTCGGCAGGATCACGTCGGCGGGCGTGTACGTGCCGTGGTGGCGCTCCGATTCGTATTACCACGATTCGTCGTGGCACGGCACGCAGGCGTTGGATGGGGGAGGCGCCTTGCTGAACCAAGGCATTCACATGGTCGACCTGCTGTGCGACCTGTTGCCGCCCGTCCAAACCGTCTGCGGCATGACCGCCTCGATCGGGCATGCCGGACTGGAAACCGAAGATGTGGCCTGCGCGGCGCTGCGTTTTGAAGGCGGAGCCTTGGGCCTGGTTTACGGAAGCACAGCCGCTTGGCCGGGCTATCCGAAGCGGCTTGAAATATCGGGGACCCGCGGCTCTGCCGTGTTCGTGGATGATCGGCTGACGGTCTTCGATTTTGCGGAG
Source organism: Verrucomicrobia bacterium ADurb.Bin070 (assembly GCA_002071025.1). Classification (GTDB taxonomy): domain Bacteria; phylum Verrucomicrobiota; class Kiritimatiellia; order RFP12; family UBA1067; genus DUPH01. The sequence continues at coordinate 10,154 of MWEJ01000044.1, forward strand.
GCGCGTCCCGAAGATCAGCGGATTGTCAGCGCCGGCATCGCGCCAGCGCATGGGGCCGGCAACCCTGCTGCCGCGCTGACGCATGATCTGCATGCCGCGTGTTTTCGTGATTTCGTCCGTTCAGTCGAGACGCGAACGCCGTTTCGCATCGACGGAGCGTCCGCACGGCGATCCGTGGCAACGATTCTGGCCATCTATGAATCGGCCCGCACCGGCAGGCAGGTCAACGTCGCATAATATATGTTATGTCAAATTCTGGCTACGGCCGCGTTTCGCGGACCGTTCGCGCCAAGCGCTCGAAACGCGGCAGCGTGTAGTCGTAAAATATTTTCCAGCCCTCGCACAGATGGCTGCGCGCTGCGGCGGAACCTCCCGTGTGCCCCACCCGGTTTTTCGGACAGTCTCCCGCACAAAACCGCAGGTACGGACAGGCTTCGCAATCGGGATGCCAGTGACGTTTGCGCGCGCCGAACGCCCGGTAACACGCTGACCCAGCCATCTCTTCCCAGGTCTGTGTCATCACATTGCCGAGCCGGAGTTCCGGCAGCGCATGGAAATCACACGGATATACATCCCCGTTATACTCCACTAAGAAGTACTGACGGCAATCGGTGCCTGCTGTACAGCAGAGGCTCTGTCCGGTCACGATTTTTGCCAGAATCGTGTCGAAAAGACGGATGGAAACACGCCGCGTATCGGAGGCGTACCAGCGGTCAAACACGGCGCACAGGAAACTGCCCCACTCATCCGGAGCGATCGAATAGGGGGCTGCCCTCCCCTCTCCATCCAGCTCGACGCATTCGATGAACTGTAGGAACGTCGCGTTGATCCCTTTGACCAAGTACTCGTAAATGTCCAGCGGATGCGAGACCGTGTGACGGCTCACCAGCGTCAGGATGTTAAACGGAACCTGGTTGCGCGACAGACAGGCGATTCCTTCCATGACGCGCGCGTGCGTCCCCTGCCCGCCCATGTCTTTGCGCGCCGCGTCATGCAGGTGCGCGGGTCCGTCTAAACTCACCCCGGTCAAAAACCGTGCGCCGCGCAAATGGCGGGCCAGCCGATCCGTCATCAACGTTGCGTTGGTCTGCAGGACATTCGAGACCGACGCGCCGCGCCGTCCATACGCCATCTGCAGATCAGTCACGCGCTCGTAAAAAACCTCGCCCATCAACAGCGGCTCCCCCCCCTGCCAGATGAACGTATGCGTCGGCTGAGGTGAGGCCAGATAGCTGCGCACCAGCCGGTCCAGCACGGCCTCGCTCATGCGGTGCAGCGGCGTTTCCGGATAAAGGGCGGCGCGATCCAGATAAAAACAATAGTCGCACCGCAGGTTGCAGTCGGCCGAGGCCGGTTTGATCAGGAGTGCGAAGTTCACGACGTCACACCCTCATCATGCGCTTCAATTCGCTGACGCGCGACCGGATCTCTGCCGGCGACAGTTTTTGGAAGCGTTCCAAGCTGAAGCCCTCCACACCGAACGACGCCAATGCGCTGGCGTGCACGAGCGCCTCGCGCAGAACCCCGTCTGTGACTCGGCCCGCGCGCGCCAGATAACCCATAAAGGTGCCCGCATAGGAATCCCCCGCACCGGTCGGATCCACCAACTTGCACACCGGATAGGCCGGAACGATGAAAACGCCTGTCTTTGAAAAAAGCAGCGCGCCGTGCTCGCCTTTTTTGATGACCACGTATCGCGGCCCCATCTTGAGAATTGCCTCGGCGCACGCTCTCAGATTCCACTTGCCGGTCAGTTGGCGCGCTTCGCCGTCGTTGATCGTGAGAAGATCCACCCGCCGAATCACCTTCAGCAAGGCCGGACGCGCGATCTCGATCCACAGGTTCATCGTGTCCAACGCAATAAATTTTGCGCCTTGAGCCTGCTTCAACACGTGCATCTGCAGCTCAGGCTGAATATTGCCCAACAACACAAACGGTGCAGCGCGGTAGCCTGCGGGCAACTCGGGCATGAATGCGGCGAAGACGCCCAGTTCAGTCTTCAGCGTCGTCCGCTCGATCATGTTCTCGTCGTACTCGCATGCCCAACGGAACGTGTCACCTGCCTGATGCTGGACACCGGCGAGATCGATGCCGAACCCCTTCCAGCGCCGTTCGAAAGCGGTCGGAAAATCATCCCCCACCACCCCCACCGCGCCGGTCCGCGCAAAAAAAGAGGCCGCGACCGAGCTGTACGGAACCGATCCGCCCAGCAGGTTCTTGCGGTCGGCGTTACGCGTTTTGATATCGTCAATGCCGATCGAGCCTACGATCCACAGTTTAACCGAAGCCTTTGGTTCGCCCATGATGTGACCTCTCCCCTACTTTGTTTTCAAAACGTCAAGCAAGCCGTCCAGAGCCAGCAGGTATCCCGCTCCGCCGAAGCCCATGACCTGACCCACGCAGACAGGCGCCGTCAGGCTCGCGTGGCGGAACCCTTCGCGCTTGTGCGTATTCGAAAGATGCACTTCAACCGTGGTCACGCCGCTGGCCGCGATCGCGTCGCGCAACGCCACGCTGGTGTGCGTGTAGGCCGCAGGGTTGATCACAATCCCGTCGTACACCCCGCGCGCCGCGTTGATCACCGCCACGAGTTCGCCTTCGATGTCGCTCTGTACCGCATCAAGCGCCACGCCTTTCGCCGCTGCGGCGGCTTTCACGCGCGACACGATCTGATCCAGCGTCTCGTGCCCATAAATGGCTGGCTCGCGCGTGCCGAGCGCCTTCAAATTAGGACCATTCACCAGCAGAATCTTCATGTCCGATCTCCTTGCCACGATCGTCAAAAAACATCCGGCGTGTCACGGTCACGCGGTCACACGCAACCGTAAGGTAGCGTCCGTCCGCCGTGCGCACGGTCAACCGGCCGCGCATGACATCGCGCCCCACCACGACGCCTTCAGCATCCTCATACTCTTCGCAGCGCACCAGACTGCCGTGTTCCGGCAACGATTCCCCGGCGGCGCGGTACTGCTCGTACTCAAAGCGCAGGCAGCATTTCAGCCGCCCGCATGTCCCGTTGATCGCCCCGGGATTCAACGACATTTCCTGAGTTTTAGCCATCCGCACATTGACCGGCTGAAACTGACGCTGCCACGTGCAGCAGCACACCGAACGCCCGCACGGTCCCAAACAGCCGATGAGCGCCGCCTCGTCGCGCACACCGACCTGCCACAGATCGACATGTGTCTTGAAATCACGCTGCACCTGGCCGACAAAACGCCTCAGATCCACGGGAATCTGCGCCGAGTAACGGATGAAGAGCCGTTCGCCGCCATACGAAAAGCGCACGTGCAGCATCTTGACGTGGCCCTTCTCATGGCGCGCCGACAGCATGAAGGCCTGCTTGGCTTTCTCTGCCCGCGACGCCTGTTCGGCCTCGCGGGCCTGTTCGCTCTCCGAACACATCCGCACCACACGGTAGGCTGGGGCCTTGTCAGCCGCCCCCGCCCCTTCGTTCACGCCGTACAGCTCCAAGACCGTCCCGACATCCAGACCGTAATCAAGTTCGATCAGGCAGCGGTCGCCAGGCATCAGCGTCAACGCCGCCGACACGCGGCATTGAAACACGCCGTTTTCGGGCATCCGTATGCGTGCGACCGTTACCATTGCCCCTCCACTACGCCACCCCGTGATACATGCGGTCCAGCGTGAAAGCCAGCACATTCTCTTCTGACAGATTCCGCTCCATCTGCCGCGCCAGCTCTTCTGCCGCCGTCACGTTATAGAGCGTTTGCGCCAAGGACAACCGCGCGCTGCGCGCCTTAAGCAACTCGATCTGTGCCCGGTTGTAAACCAGTTCGTCGGCACCGCCTGACTTGACCAAAAGCAAATCGCGAAACCAGCGCAACACGGTCAGCAGAAAATCGGTTCGCATCTCCCGGTAACGGGCGCTGACGCGAGCGGTAAACACGTCGTCATCCTCATCCTCCGCCACCGCGCTTGAGGCGTCTTCCTCCTCCACCAATTGCTGCGCCTTGCCTTTAATTTCCGTCAGAATGCCGAACAGCATGCCGGCCATGGCCTGCTTCTCGACCGGATGTTTCAGCAGCGGACTCGCCAGCGTCTCGATCACCCGGCTGCGCCACGGCTCGCCCAATTCGCGCGCGGTGTCCAGATCGATGCGCTGGCAGCGCGACACGATGGTTGGCAACAACTGTTGCGGCGCGTCCGTCAGCAGCAGAAACAGCGTCCGCTCCGGAGGCTCCTCAAGTGTCTTCAGGAACACGTTGGCAGAGGCCTCGTTCAAACGGTCCACGCCGGCCAACACTCCGGCCTTCCAGCCGCCGCCGAACGCGGTCTGCGTGATCTCGTGAATCAGTTTCTCTCGGATCTGCTCCGCGCTGATGACGCGAGATTTTTTCTCAGGAAAAATCCAGTGGATGTCGGCCTCGCTCCGCTCCGCGACGTGCCGGCAACCGTCGCAAGCGCCGCACGGCTTTGTTGCCTCCCGGCAAAACAGCGTCTGCAGGATGCGCACCGCCAGCTCCATGGCGAGCCCGCGCACCGGCCCCACGATCAGGTAGCCGTTGGCCGGACGTCCCGCATCCAGCGCGCGCTTCACCATCGCGAAGGTGTCATCAATCCGCATGTCCCGCCCCCCACACACGGCGCTCAACCGCCGCCAGGATCTCCGCCGCGACCTGCTCCTGCTCGCGCTCCGTCGTCAGAATCGCAACACGCCCCGGCTCCGCAGCGGCCAGCTCCAGAAAACCGGCGCGAAGTCGCGCGTGAAAGGCATCCTCCTCGCGTTCGATGCGGTCCGGCGCGGCCGCGGTTTGCGCCTGCCGCGCGCGCAGACGCTGCCGACTCGTCTCCGGCGTCACATCCAAAAGCACGGTCAGGTCGGGCGTCAACGCGCAGGTCGCAAAGGCATCGACCGCGCGAAGCTGCGCCAGATCGAACCCGCGCCCGTAGCCCTGATAGGCCAGCGTGGAGTCGCTGAAACGGTCGCACAGCACCCATTCGCCGCGGGACAGCGCGGGTTCAATCACGCGCGCGACGTGTTGCGCCCTACTGGCCAGAAACAGCAGCACCTCG
>MWEJ01000045.1 GCA_002071025.1 Verrucomicrobia bacterium ADurb.Bin070
GCAGAGCAGGGCCGTGCCGGCCTCCCGGCTGTTGAGCGGCGAGCCTTTGCGCAGCAGCGCTTCGTGGGCGCCTTGCCCTTCACGAAAGAAGGTCAGCGGGCCTTCGAGCATCACGCCGAACTCGCGGCCGTCCGGCAGATGGTAGACCCCGCCCTCCTTCTCCCAGGCGAACCAGAGCCAGGTGAAGAAATCCATGCCCAGCGTCGACTCGTGGGGCGGTTCCAAAGCCGTGTCGGGCGAGAAGCTGACCGGCTCGAGATCGTTCGCGTTGACCTGCTTGCGGCGCAGCGCGGCGGTCTCAGGCGTGAGCAGGATCGGCAGTGTGCCGGCTGTCTCCTTGAAAGCGGGCGAGAGGGTGTCAATCTGCTTGTCGGACATGGCCGCGGCCACGAGCAGATCGTTGCGGAAATCGACCACGACCGGGATGCTGGTCAAGGTCGGGGGCATTTTCGGCAGAAGCGCTTCGGTCACGCGCTGCTTGACTTCGGCGCGCACCGCGCGCGGCAGGAAATCGGTCTCCCGCGCGCGGCGTTCGAGATCCTCCTCCATCTGCACGTAGGCGCGCAGCAGCGCGGCCGGCACTTTTTTCTCGGCGCGCAGCCACTGGGCGTGCAGGTACGGACCGATCACGCAGGTTTCATCCGAAAGCGCCCGGTCGAAGAGGTGACGTCCGGTGACCCAACCGTGGATGGGATCGCGGTTGAGCGCTTCGATCGGCGGCGCGACATGCTGCGCGAAGGCGTCGATCAAGCTGGAGTCGTACTGTTGCTGGAGATAAAAGAGTCGGAAACTCACACTGCCGCTGTCAAATGCCATAGGTGCCTCGTTGGGGATTGGAATCGGGAGTAGGATACCTGCTCCGCCGACAGTTGTCAGGCGTGAAATGGACGGCTACCAGGTAATCGGTGGGTGGCCGGGGTTCGCGAAGGTTCTGTGTTCCGGGTGAAAAGGGAAGCAGGCGAGTCGGGAGCGCGGGCGTCCCCGCCCGCAACAACGTTTCGTGAAAAAGGCCGGGCGCGTATTCATTGGGCGCCAGACCGCGCATCTGAATCGCGCGCGACCTTTCTCGGTGCGGGCGGGGATGCCCGCGCTCCCGACTACGCTTCGCGCAAAACACGCACTGAACTCGCATCCCCCTGCCACCAACCGATTACGCTACCCGATTGACCGGCTGCCACGTGAAATGCTACGATGCCCACATCATGCTCAGATTTTGATTGGGCCGGACAAACACAAGGAGGTAACAAATGGCTCGCGTTACGTTTAAAGGAAATCCCGTCACGACGGCCGGCGCACTGCCGGCGGTGGGGTCGCAGGCGCCGGCGTTCACGCTGGCAGGCAAGGATCTCGCGGATATCGCGCTCGGGGACTTTGCGGGGAAGACCGTGGTGCTGAACATCTTTCCGAGCATCGACACGCCGGTCTGCGCGGCCTCGGTGCGCCGATTCAATGCCGAGGCGGCGGCGCTGGGCGACACCGCCGTTCTCTGCATCTCGGCTGACCTGCCGTTCGCCACGGGCCGATTCTGCACGGTCGAGGGGATCGACAAGGTTCAGCCGGCGTCCGCCTTCCGCGCTCCTGAGTTCGGCACGCAGTACGGCGTGGCGATCACCGAAGGCCCGCTGCGCGGCCTGCTGTCGCGCGCGGTGGTGATTGTCGGGCCGGACGGCAAGGTGGTGTACGCCGAGCAGGTCGCCGAAATCACGCAGGAACCCGATTACGAAGCGGCGCTGCGCGCCTTGGTGAAGTAAATGATGCCCGTCAAGTCCACGCGCCTCTGCGCGTTCGCGGTGGCGCTGCTTGCGGCCGTGTGCGCGGCGCTTCGCGCCGGAGCGGCACAGCCGGCGTGGCGCGCCACGGATTCCGGCTTCGAACTGGCCCTGACGCAGGGGGCGGTCACGTGCGACGCCCGCGGGCGGCTCACGCTGCGCGCGGGGGATCAGCCCGCGCTGGAACTGGCTTTCTTTCTCTGGCACGGCGATTACCAGTACGAAACGTTGGCCGGGGGACGCCCGGAAGGCGCCGCGCTTCAGGCGGACGGCGTCTTGCGGCTGACCGGCCTGTGGGGGGCGCGCGCGGGCGTCCCCCCGGTGCGCTACACGCTGGATCTCGCGCCGAAAGACGATGGTGCCGAGGTGCGGCTGGCGCTCGTCAAAACCGGAGAACTGCGGCTGACCGACGGCGTCTGGCTCACGCTGGCGACGCAGGTGCGGGGGCCGGAAGAGACGCGCCGCATCTATCTGATGCCGACTGCGGACGCGCCGCTCGGCAAGGCGGTTGAAGGCCTGTTCAAAGAACTCTACATCGGCTGCGAGGGCGGCACGGCCTGCCGCCTGCGCGGCGACGGCGTGCGCCATCTGCGCTCGCGCGTCAGTGCGGGACGGCACGGCTGCGAGATCAAGCTGACGCGGCAACGCGATGTCGCGACGGGCGAGACGCTGTGCGCGGCTCTGTCGCTCGGCGTTGCGCCCATGCCGGCGATCGTGCGGCCGGCCGTGACCAGCCGCGGCGCGCTGGCGCTCACGGCGCAGGCGCCGCGCGCCGTGCCGCTCTACGGCAAGTGCGAACTGGATGTCGCGCTGAGCGGCACGTGGGACAACCCCTATGATCCGGACGACATCGCGCTCGACGCTCAGGTGGTCACGGCGTCAGGACGGCGCTACACCCTGCCGGGCTTCTTCATGGTGCGCCACACGGCGCTGCCCGACACGGAGTCGGAGCTGATGCTTTCGGAGAACGCCGGCCAGTGGAAGGTGCGGCTGGCCGCGACGGAGCCTGGCCCGATGCGGATCACGCTGACCGCGCGCGACCGTTCCGGCACGCGCGTGTTCGCGCTGCCGCAGCCGGTGGATGTCACGGACGACCGCAGGGTCAAGGGCTTTGTGCGAGTCAGCCGGGCTGATCCACGCTATCTCGCGTATGACAACGGCGAGGGGTATGTGCCCATCGGCCACAACGTGCCGATATGCCGGGGCGGCAACGGCATGACGGTCCGGCAGATCCTTGAAAAGATGGCCGCGCACGGCGAGAACTGGAACCGCTGGTGGATGTCCCGCAGCGGGTTGGGGATCGAGTGGGAGCCGCAGCTCGGCTGGTACCGTCAGGACGCCGCCGCCAAGCTCGACGGCCTGCTGGAGGATGCCGGGCGGCTTGGCATGACCTACATGCTCTGCATGGACACGCATCAGGATTTTCGCCAGGAAGGCTGGAAGGCCAATCCCTACAACGCCGCGCAGGGCGGGCCGTGCGGCACGGCCGGCGCGTGGTTCACGAACGAGACGGCCAAGGCCTTCTACCGCCGGCGCCTGCGCTATACGGTGGCGCGCTGGGCCTACAGCCCGCAGGTGATGTGCTGGGAGTTCGGCAATGAATTCGAGGGATGGGCGGACGCGACGCAAGAGGCGATCCTGGCGTGGCATCGCGAGATGGCGCCGCTGCTGGCCGCGCTGGATCCGTACGATCACCTGATCTCCACGAGTTGGTGGTCCAAGACCGGCCCGGAAGCCTGCTGGCAGATCCCCGAGATGGACGTGGTGCAGACCCACAGCTATGCCAACAACGATTTGAATACCGCCTTGGAGGCGCGCGCCTTCTGCCGCAAGCAGTGGGACGACTTTGAAAAGCCCCACCTCTTCGCCGAGTTCGGCATCCGCAGCCACAATTTCAAGCCGGACGACGATCCGGACGGCCGCGCGATCCACAATACCTCGTGGGCGTCGCTCGCCAGTGGCGCCTGCGGCGCGGCCATGCCGTGGTGGCACGAGAACTACATCGAGCCCAAGAACCTCTACTTCCATTTTCGCGCGTTGCGGCGCTTTGTGACGGGGTTGCCGTTCGGCACCGAGCGCTGGAGCCCGGTCGAGGTGCGCAGCCCCGGCACGCGCTCGGCACCGGCACGGCCGTCGCAGCGCGATGTCGTTGCGCTCACGCGCGCGGGTTTCCGCAGGACGGGGGCCGACCGCTTCGAGGTCCGGCCGGACGGCACGGTCACGCCGGCCGACGAGCTGCTGGCGCTGCTGCACGGCGGCGGCCACCGCGACCTAGTCCGACCGCCGACGTTTGAGGTGACCTATCCGGCGGACGGTACCTTCGGGCTGCACGTCGAGAAGGTTTCGCACGGCGGGCATCTCAAGGTGTTTGTCGACGATGTGCCGGTGCTGGACCGCGAGCTGCCGTGCGGCGAGGGGCACGGCGTGTCGTGGCGCTACATCGAGCAGTGGAAGCTGTGGGAGTCGGTCTACAACGAGACCGTGACGGTCCCGGTCAAGGCCGGCCGCCGCCGCATCCGGGTCGAGAACCACGGCCGCGATTGGGTGGCGGTGTCGCGCTACCTGTTCAGCGGCTGCCGTGCGACCGAGATCCATGAGGTCAACTGTTACGCGCTGACCGCCGCGCGCGCTGCCATTGTCTGGATCCAGAACGGCGACAGCACGTGGGTGAACCATGCGCGCCACGCCGACGAGATCCGCCCGTTCCCCGCGGCGGCGTACACGCTGACGGCCTTCCCGGACGGCGAGTATGAGGTGACGTGGTGGGAAACGTGGCAGGGTGCGGAGTTGCGGCGCGAGCGCGTCACGGCCGCGGACGGCCTGCTGACGCTGCGGCCCGGTGCGGTGGCGACCGACACGGCCGCCGTGGTGCGGCGGCTGGAGTGACATGAGCCTCTTGCAAGACCCCGCACAGGCTGAACATGGTGCAGGCGTCCCGCCTGCAATCCCGAAGTACTGCAAGCGCCTCGACAGGACAGAGCCGTGCCGCAGAGCAGACGGTCGCAGATGCCGGTGGGGCGCGGCGGGCGTGTTGCTCGCCTCAGCGTGTCTGGCCGTTGCGGAGGCTTCGGACATCCAAAAACCGGAGCACGATGCAGGCCTGCGGCGCGTCACCCTGATGATGGCGCAGCGGGATTCATACCGGTATGTCGGGTACCACATAGCCCGCGAGCAGGGCTTTTACCGCGATGCCGGGCTGGATGTGCGTTTTCTGGAAACGCCGGATGGGCGGAGCGGCATCCTCGAGGTGCTCGACGGACAGGCGGACTTCGGGATCTGCGATGAGCGTTTGATCGCGCGTTACCTGCAAGGTTCGCCGGTGGTGGTGCTGGCCGCTTGGATCCAGCGTGCCCCGCACTACGGTGAATTGCTGTTCACCACACGGGACACCATCAAGCGTGCGCCCGAATGTGTGTTGGCGTTTCGCGAGGCCTCGTTGCGCGGATGGGAGCATGCGAATGACCACATCGAGGAGGCGGTTGACCTCTATTGCCGGAGGATCGTGCCGTCGGCCGACCGCGACACGGTGCTGCGCGAGGCAGAGACGCGCCGCGAGCTGATGGCGCCGGCTTTCTTGGAGATGGGGTATATTGACCGCAGGCGCTGGCGTGAACGTGTGCGTGACATCGCGGAAAGCATCGGCATTGACGTGACGCGGATGCCCGCAGGCTATGCGGACCGGCTGCTGGCGGATCATTATCTGGCCCATCGTTTGCGTCGGCGGCGCTGGCTCATCACGATGGTTGCGGCGGGCGTCGCCGTTCTCATCTGCGTCGGCGGGCTGGCGGTGTGGTGGCTCAAGCGCACGCTGCGGCGGCGGACCGCCGAATTGACAGCCGCCCATGTTCGCTTGCGGCAAGAGGGCGAGCGGCGGCGGATCGCGGCGAAGGAGTTGGCACAGGCGGAAGCGTTGGCCAAGGCGTTGTCCGACGGGGTCGCGGACGGGGTCGCGCTGACGGATGTCGGGCGGCGCTATCTCTACGTGAATCCGCAGATGGCCGCCTTGTACGGCTATACGGAGCAGGAACTGGTCGGGCAGACGTTCGACCTCTTGCTGACGCCGGCCGAGGCGCAGCGGCTGGGGAGGTTTTTTGATAAGAGGGTGCAGGGGGACCGGCGCGATCTGCATCGCTATGAAGCGACCTTGCGCGCCAAGAACGGCGATCTGCGCCCCGTGGAGATTTCAGTGAATGAAGTCGCGGTACGGGGCGAACGCGCGTTTGTGTCGGTCCACCGCGATCTGTCCGAGTCGAAGCGCATGGCACGCGACACGGTCCGAATTGTCGAATGGGAACGACGCAGGATCGGGCAGGATCTGCATGATACGATCGGCCAAGACCTGACGGGGTTGGCGTATCTGCTGGAAGCGCTCCAAGCAGGCGGCGCGCCATTGTCGCCGGAGCAGGCCGAGTGTATCGATAATGCGCTCGCCCTCTGCCGGCGCGCGCATCACAGGCTCCGAGGATTTGTCGCGGGGCTGCTGCCGCTCGGACCTGATGAGCCGCTGGCAGACGGGTTGAGGCGGTTGGCCTCGAATTCGTTCGAACGGCTGGGCGTCTCGTGCGAGGTGTCTGTCGCCGGTCAGGCGAAGGACATTGAACTGTCCTGCGCCGGACATCTGTTTCAGATGGTTCAGGAAGCGGTGGAGAATGCGGCCCGTCACGGCCGTGCGTCGCAGGTCCGCATCACCCTTGCGTATGACGGTGTATGCGGGCAGCTTCAGGTGGACGACAACGGAACGTTTTCTGGCGGTGAGGGCCCGGAGATCGCGATCATGCGCTGTCGCGCAGACATTCTGCGCGGGCGTTTGTCCGTGCGGCGGAAAAACAATGGCGGCGCGTCGCTGCTCTGCGCGTTCAACAGTTGAAGGCGCCCAGCAAGAAAACGTTATTCATTTAAGCATATCTCTTATGAATGAATCAGCTTGATGCTTCTTGCCAATGGTCCATAATTCGTGTTCAATATAGGTATAACGACTGATGAGGCCCTTTTTGCGCGGGAGTTGAATGTGAAGAACGGTTCTTTTTTTGTGTAAGAATGACCCAGTTGAGTCGCGTGAGGTTTCGTGTGCGGGGGCTGTTCAGTGAAAGTGATTGAAGCATGAGGGTTCAAACGTGCAGCCGATGCGTTTGCGTAATCATCGCCGCGGCGAGTTTGTCCTGCCTGTGCGAGGCGACAGCGTCTTTGGAGAAGGTGACGCGGCGTGACGAGCCGCTCACGCGCGTGACGTTACAACTCCTCTGGCGGCATCAGTTTCAGTTCGCCGGCTACTACATGGCCAAGGAGAAGGGGTTTTATCGCGAGGCGGGGCTTGATGTTGAATTTCGTGAACGCCGGGCGGGGGTGCACAGCATCGATGAGGTGATTTCCGGACAGGCGGACTTCGGTGTCAGCAACGATTTGCTGGTCCAGCGGGCTCTGCACGGTGCGCCGGTGGTGGTCCTCGCCGCGCTGCAGCAGCGCTCGCCGACCGTCGTGCTGGCGACCCGGCGAAGCGGGATCAACACCATCAAAGATTTAGCCGGTAAACGCATTGTCGTGGCGAACAATCAGATCGAAGGCGTGGCGCGTCAGTTGCTGCTCTCTCAGGGGATCGCCGATCATGACGTGCTCAAAATGCCGCATGATTACACATTGACCGCGCTCGTCGAGGGGCGTGCCGACGCCTGTATCGGGTATCTCAGCGATGAACCCTACACATTGAGAAAACTGGGCATTGACTATGTCTCTTTTCAGCCGCGTGAATATGGCGTGGATGCCTACGGGGATCTGCTCTTCACATCGCGCCGAAAGGCTCAGGACGATCCCGAACAGGTGATCGCTTTCCGCGAGGCGAGCTTGCGCGGCTGGGAATACGCGATCGAGCATGTCGAGGAGGCGATTGATCACATTCTGGCCGTGTACGCGCCGGACGCGGACCGTGAGAAACTGGTGTTCGAGGCGATCAGGCTGCGCGGGTTGATGGCGACCGACCTGGTGACTCTCGGCCACGTGAACGGAACGCGCTGGTCCAGGATTGTGCGCCAAACGGCCGCGCTTGAGGGCTTTCCCGAGTCTGCGCTTCCAGTGAACGGCGAGAACCATCTGCTGTTTGAGCAGTACATGGCCTACCGGTGGCAATACGGACGCTTGTTGCTGGTGCTCAGTGCCGTCATTTTGGTTCTCGGCACGCTCTTCTGGTGCGTGGTCTCTTGGACGCTGAACCGGATGGTCAGGCGCCGAACCGCCGAACTGGCCGAGGCCAATGCGCAGTTGAACCAGGAGAATGAGATGCGTCGGTTGGCGGAAGAGTCGTTGCGGCAGAGTGAAGCGCTTTTCAAGACGTTGGCCGAGGGGATTTCTGACGGGCTCGCCATGGTGGATACGAACGGTCGTTTAATCTACACGAACGCCCGATTCGAAGCCATGTATGGGTACGGAGCCGGAACATTGATCGGGAAACCGTTTGAGTGTCTGCTGGCACCCGGTTATGCAGGACGCGAGTTGATGCGATTCAGCAAATGGAGCCGTACCGGCACGGGAGGAACCGACAGAATTGAGTCGGTCCTGCGCCGCAAAGACGGGGAGAATGTGCCGGTGGAAATCTCGGTGCAGGAAGTCCGCGTGCAGGGCGAGCGGGCGCTGGTCGCGATTCACCGCGACATCTCGGAACGCAAGCAGATGCTGCGCGACATGGTGCGCATCGTGGAGTGGGAGCGCGGGCGAATCGGCCAGGACCTGCACGATACGATCGGCCAGGAGTTGACCGGCATCATGTATCTGATGGGCGCGCTCTGCGGCGAGTCTGAACTGCCGCGTTGCGAGCGGGAGAAGATTGTTGCCGATGTCTTGGAGATCTGTCGCGATACCCACCGCCAGCTCCGGGATATCGTGTCCGGCCTGCTGCCCCTGAGCGCGGATGAGACGTTGTCGGAGGGACTCCTGCGTTTGACCCGCAATATCAAGGAGCGGCTGGGGGTCGCGTGCGAACTGCGCGAGCGGTCGGCGGTGCCTGTGGACGACATCCATACGGCGAGCCATCTGTTTCAGATCGCGCAGGAGGCGACCGCGAACGCGGTGCGTCACGGCGGCGCCACCGCCCTCTGCATCACCCTTGAGGCCGACGACGGCCTGCAAGGCGCGCTGGTGATTGATGACAACGGGTGCGGGTTCGATCCCGCCTCCGTGAGCACGGGAGGCTCCGGGCTGAAGATCATGCGGAACCGCGCCGAGTTGATCAGAGGAAAACTTCTGTTTGTCAAACGGGAGGGTGGGGGCATGTCGGTGCGTTGCCGGTTCGGCGACCACATGGATAAGGAAGAGACAGCGTAGAACGGGAGGCGGATATGAAGGCAGAGTCTGAAGGAAAAGCGGGTACGACGGGTGGCGGAGCGACGCGGCGTCGGCAGATTGTACTGGTCGACGACCATCCGGTGGTCGGCAAAGGTATCGGGTCGTTGCTGCACGCGACGCACGAGTTCGAATTGGCCGGCCAGGCGGTCAATGTCGTTGACGCCATGGAACTGATCAAGACCTGCAATCCCGACCTTGTTCTGCTGGACTTGTCGCTGCCCGGGCCGGGCGGGCTCGAACTCTTGAAGAACCTCCAGGTCAGCCATCCCGACCTCCCGATCGTCGTGCTCTCGATGTTTGATGAAAACGCCTTCGCCGAACGCGTGCTCCGGGCCGGCGGCAAGGGGTATGTGATGAAGCACGAGTCCGGCGACAAGGTGCTGGCCGCGATCCGCTGCGTGCTGGCCGGCGGCGTCTATGTCAGTCCCAGCCTGACCACGCGCCTGCTCGCCTCGTTTGTGCCCGGCTCGGCGCCTGAAAAAAAGGGCGCGGACACGCTGAACGACCGCGAGATGCAGGTCTACAGCATGATCGGCAGCGGCATGGCCACGCAGAAGATCGCGATCCAGCTCAATCTCAGCCCGAAAACCGTGCAGACCTACCGCGAACATATCAAACGCAAAATGGGGCTGCGCACGGCCACCGAGCTGATCCACTCCGCCACGCTCTGGATCAGGAGCCAGTGCGGACGCTGAGGTAAGGAAGAAGGAGGAGGGAAGAAGGAAGAAGGAGGATGGGCTCGCCCGTCCCGTCCGTCCCCCCCCTCCAGCAGGTTCGTCCTGTTCGGCAGTCCCGGCAGGTTCCGGCTGTCCCGCCCGTCCCGTCCGTCCCGCCCGTTCCGTCCGTCCCGGCAGCCCGTCCGTCCCGCCCGTCCCGGCAGCGCCGGCAGTACCGGCAGGTTCGGCAGTTCCGGTTCCGCTGTCCGAGATTTCTACGACATTCGCTGATGGCGCTCAGTAAATAACGTACATATTCGGGCGCTCAACTCGTATATATTTGTCATCCATTCCGTCATAATAAGTTCCGCTTTACACGAATTGTGCAAGCGACGGCCGCTGTGATTTACTATTGCCGTGAACGTATTGTCATTCACACGAATCGCAGAATCTGCAGCGCCGGTCCAACAGCCGGCGTCGCGTGCCGGATGGCCATACGTGAACAGTGCGTCTCTAGACATGCGTATATGCGTCTAACAAGGACAAATCCATGAAGACACAGCGAATCGGGTTCAACGGGGTGGTCACGCGTTTTATGGCGGCAGCAGCCGCATGGGTGTTGGGGGCTGCTACCGCCAATGCGGCGGTGGCTTTGAGCGGTGCCGGTACGGAAGCCAGCCCGTATCTGATCACGAGCTCTGCAGATATGGCGAGCTTCCGCGACTGGGTGAACGCCGGCAACAACTGCGCCGGCGAATATTTTTCCCAGACGGCGGACATCACGATCACCGCCTGGTCCGGCATCGGCACTAGCGAGTCCGTCTCGTTCCAGGGTGTCTATGATGGCGGCAACAAGACGATCAGCGCGCAGTTCGACAGCGGCAAATATCGCGGTGTCTTCGCATACGCCAAGAACGCGACCATCAAGAACCTGAAGGTCAATGTGACCGGTCGCACCGGGATCGCAACCGAAACCGGCGGCGCGGCGTTTGTCGGTCAGTCCTATGGCTCCACGCTCCAGAACCTGACGGCGACTTGCGACGCGGGCGCGATGGGCACGGCGGAAACCCCGCTCACCCACAATGGCGCGGGTATCGTGGTCAGGATGAACGGTGGCACTTGCTATGCCTGTACGAACAAGATGGACATCCACACCAGCTACACCAAGGTCGGAGGAATCGCCGCTTTCGGCCAGAGCAGCAACACCGACTATTTTGAACTCTGCTCCAACGAAGGCGCGCTGCATCGCTCCTACACCGGCACCGTCGATGGCGGTTGCGCGGGCATCATCGGCTGGCAGGGCTATACCGATTATCAGCCGGTCAACATCAAGAACTGCAGCAGCACAGGCGCGATTACGGCGACCAAGACTTCGGATATCGGCTCCTTTGTCGGCGCCAAGAGCAACGGCGGGCTCACGGTTTCCGGCATCAACGTTGGCCTCGCGGACTTCCGTCCCGTCGGCGTCGGTGAACACACCACCCCGCTTCTCTGGTTTGCGACGATCGACACGTCTGTGACGCCGAACACGGCGACATTCAACGGTTACGCCCTGAACGCCAGTAACAAGGTGATGGAGGCCAACAGCGCCGCGATCACGCTGGCAAATGAAGGCGATTACATCATCCTCGACACCTCGCTCGCGGCCTACTCGGGCACGGTTTCCCGCTCCGATCGCCGGTGATGTGACGACCACAGCCCTCAGCGCGACGGTCACCCGTTACGAGTGGGCGCTCCCCACCTTCACGGTCAACGTCGCAGCCGGCGCCGGCGTCGAGAACCTCCAGTACAAGCTTGGCGCCGCCGGGGAGTGGACCGCCTACACCGCTGCTCTCGCGAACGTCGCCAAGGGAACGGTCTTGGTCGTCAAGGGCACGACCTCCGCGGCCGGCTATGAGGTGAAGGACGCGACCGTCACGGTCGTCGCTGACTACCCGTCTGAAACCCCGCTCACGATCAACAAGTCGCTGATCCAGTACTTCCCGACGGCAGGCACGACGGGAGCCTATCCCGGCCAGGACGGGTCCTCGGCGAATCCTTTCGTACTCGCGACCGCGGACGACTACGTTGCGCTCAAGAACGCCGTTGCCAACGGCACCGCCGGCACCTACTGCTACCGTCAGGTCGCCGACATCACCCTCGGCTCGGCGGAAACGCCGTGGGCCGGCATCGGCTTGAATCACATCCAGAACAACTGGACTGAAACCGGAACGTACGGCTTCTCCGGCACGCTCGACGGCGGGAACTACACGGTCAACGTCTACATGGGCGGCGGCCGCTATCACGGTCTCTTCAACAACGCCGTTGACGCGGTGATCTCCAACCTGACCGTCAACGTCACCGGGTGGGCGGCGAGTGCAGTGGCGGACGACGGCGGCGCGCTCTGCGGCATTTGTACGCGCTCCACGTTGCAGAACATCAAGACGACCGCTTCCGGCACGCTCTCGACCGACGGCAACCTCGGCGGCGTCGCCGGTGTGGCGAGAGCCTCGACCCTCATCGCCTGCACGAACGAGATTGATCTCACGACGACCTTCTGGCACGTCGGCGGCATCGTCTCCTGGACAGACGGCCCCAATACGACCATCCGGAACTGCAAGAACGCAGGCGAGCTTAAAACCGACCGCCAGTCCAGCTACACCGGCAACCCGAGCTCCATCGGCGGCATCCTCGGCTGGGCGTGGGGCGCGGTCGTGATCGACAATTGCGTCAACACGGGCATCCTGACCACTGGTGCGTATTGGGGTAATCCGGCCTCGACGAAGTTCGGCTTCGGTTCAATCATCGGCACCTATGATATAGTGGTGGCCACGGTCACCGGCGTCAACGTCGGGCGGGACAATGTCGCTGGGTGCCTGCATGACCTCGCCACCCTCCAGTGGGCGCTGCCGGACACGCCGTCGGCGGGCCTCGTGACCTTCTGCACGCCGGCAACCGCCGTGGCCGGAACGGTCGCGTACAAAGCGATGTACAGCAACGCCAAGGCGTTCACCCTGACGGCTCCGAACGCCTCGCTCACGATCATCACCAACTTTGCGGCCTACACCGGCACGGTCTCGCTCGATGCGTCTCTTGCGAACAGTTATTACAAGCTCGCCGTCGGCGGCGACAGCACCAAGGTGGTCTATACGGCGGTCTACACGCCGGTGGTATGGGTGGACCGCACCTACACGCCGGTGAACAGCGGGGGGCATGTTTTGGGCTTCGACGCGTTCACGAACATACAGGATGCGCTCACCGTTGTGCCCGAGGGCGGCACGCTCAATATCGCGGCGGGCACCTACACCAACAATGTCTACGTGGATAAGAGCCTGACCATCGTCGGCGCCGGCGCGGCGGCGACGATCGTGGACGGCGGCGCGGCGGGCAACGTCTTCTTTGTGGACGGCGACATCGACGTCGCGATCACGGGGCTGACGATACAAAACGGCGCGGCAGAGGACGGCGGCGGCATTTATGTACAGGCGGGTATCGATATGGCTGCCACGCTCGCCGCCTATGACTGCGTACTCAAGAACAACGTGGCGACAAGCGGCAACGGCGGTGCCATCGCGAACCTCGGGCTCTACGAAGCCATCGTCCTCGACGGTTGCACCTTCACCGGCAATACGGCCGCCAGCGGAAATGGTGGCGCGGTATACATCCTCGATGCAAATCTAGCCATGGCGAATTGCACGGTCAGTGGCAACACGGCCAAGAACGGCGGCGGCTGCTACTTTGACGGCGTCGACGCGAATATCGATCTCGATCACATCACGGTAACGCTGAACACGGCAATCGGTTCTCCGGCCTCCAAGGGGGGTGGCCTGTTGCTGAACGCCGTCAACGGCACGGTTGCCAACAGCATCATTTGCGGCAACACCGACCAGTTCTCCGGCACGACCACCGACAACATCAACGGCACCGTCCCCGGCGGATCGTACAACCTTCGTGATACGGACGCCCTGCTCGGCGCGCTCGCCGACAACGGCGGGCCGACCCCGACCCACGCGCTGCTCGCCGGCAGCTTGGCCATCAACGGCGGCGCGGCTGGAGCGACAACCTATGATCAGCGCGGCGTGCCGCGTGACCAGGGCAACGCCCCCGACATCGGCGCGTACGAGACGGTGCGCATTGTCTATGTCGACGACGATTGGACCGGCTCCGAGAACGTGGTCGGGCACGCCTGGGGGCAGGACGCTTTCAGCACGATCAACGCTGCCATCGTCGCCGTCCCAGAGGGCGGCGTCGTGAACGTCGCGGCTGGCACGTACGTTGATGCGCTCGTTTTGGCCAAGCCTTTCTCGCTCGTCGGCGCAGGCGATCAGGATGGCGGGAGCCGGCTCGAGGCGGCGACCCATGCGATCACGGTCAACAGTGGAACGATGTCCGACAGCTCGCGGCTGAGCATCACCGGATTCTACGTCCTGTCGACTGGTGGCTCCGCCGTCAACCTGAACACCGGCGCGCAATACGTGGACATCGACGACTGCACGCTCGCGTCGGCGCTCAAGGTAGGTATTCGCGTCGGTTCCGCCGCGAACATCGCGCATCTGCGTTTCACCGATCTGGCTTTCGCAGGAAATTTGCAGGACGTCTATTTCAGCAACGAAACACTTGCCAACAACAGCGACGCGGATGACATTACATTCGAGCGTTGCGTCTTCACGGGTTTGCAGAAGGGAATCTACGTCGAAAAGCTCTCGAATGCCATCATTCGAGACTGCACGTTCACCGGTGTCGGCAGCGACGCGACCTATGCGTGGGGCGCCGCGATCGACCTCAACCTGAAATGGGACGATTTCGCGAATATCCTGATCGAGGATTGCAGTTTCACCGATTGTGGCCTCGGCTCCAAGGAGGGCATGGCGATCGGGATCAAGGCTCGCGGCACCGGAACTGACACGAGCTACGCCGCCGACCCCGCCACGCTGGCCGGCGTGACGATCCAGAACTGCACGATCACGGGCAACGAGCGCGGCATCCGCATCGGCGAACCGGGCAAGGACAACACCGGGCCGACCGACGTGACGATCGTCAACAATGTGATTGACGACAATGTCCAGACCTACGCCGGGACGGACGGTTCGGCCTACGGAGACGTCGTCAACGCGCTCACCGCGCCGATCGCCGCCAACGGCAACTACTGGGGCGAGACGACGCCCAACATGGTCGAACATGTCGCGGGCGATGTGACGGTCGACACCTACTATGCGGCGTACGATGCCGGGACCGGCGCCTTCAGCGATCTCAACGTCCTCACCGTCACTGTCGACGGCAGCTTGGCCGCCGAGGACGCGACCCACTTCAAGACGCTGGCCGGGGCGGTCGCCGCCGTCGCGCCGGGCGGCACGATCCATGTCGCCGCCGGAACC